>NZ_WTKY01000021.1:0-77007 GCF_011378815.1 Pseudoalteromonas sp. 31A1
AAAAAATCCGTAGTTAGTTTCCTAACTACGGATTTTGCATGATCGTTTGGATCGGTCAACCGGTCATTTTCTTAACTGATCGGCATTAGCCAATTGGCTCCTTTTTTATTTAGCGAGAACGCTTATTCGGCAGTATCTTCACTTGTTTTATCATATTTTCTTTTACTTCGAGTACTTCAATAGGATATCCCGCGATACGCAGACTAATATTTGCATCAGGAATATTCTCCAAGTATTCAACAATTAAACCACTCAAAGTTTTAGGTCCATCGAGCGGGAAATCCCAACCCATTTCTTTATTTAAATCGCGTACGTTAGCGCCGCCATCCACAATACATGAGCCATCAGTTTGTGTTTCTACTTCTTCGCTCGGTGTACGAGTTTGCGTAGTTGTAAAATCGCCAACAACTTCTTCTAAAATATCTTCTAGGGTCACTAGGCCTTGGATGTCGCCATACTCATCTACCACTAAGCCTATGCGTTCTTTAGATTGCTGAAATTTTAATAGCTGAGTATTTAGTGATGTTCCTTCAGGGATAAAGTAAATTTCACGTACAGCCCGTAGCAAAGAGGGTTTATCAAATTGCTCTTTTGTAAGTAGACGAAGCGCATCACGTGAGTGAATAAAACCTACTGCATCATCTATATTATCGCGATACAACAACACACGAGTATGTTGCGCATGGGTAAGCTGGCGACTAATTAGTTTCCAATCGTCATTAATATCAATGGCCACAATTTCGTTTCGTGGGATCATAATATCTTCAACGGTTACTTGTTCTAAATCTAAAATTGAAGTCAGCATACTTTGATGACGAGCAGGAATAAGTGCGCCTGACTCATTGAGTACTGTTTTTAATTCTTCTTTACTCATGCTGTGTTCGTCGATTTGAGCAGCACTAATACCAAATAACCGCAGTATACCGTTTGTCATCCAGTTAATAACCACGACAAAAGGGAACAGGATTTTTAGTAATCCCTTAAGTATTATTGAACTTGGAAAAGCAACTTTTTCAGGGTAGAGGGCAGCAAGGGTTTTAGGTGTTACTTCGGCAAATATAAGCACAACTAGAGTTAACACGCCCGTTGCTATAGCAATACCTAGGTCACCGTAAAGGCGAATACCTATAATGGTTGCAACTTGGGCTGCTGCTATATTAACAAGATTATTACCGATTAAAATTAAACCGATGAGCCTATCTGGACGGCTAAGTAATTTACTGACTCGTTTAGCTGCACGATGATCCTCTTTAGCGAGGTGTCGCAGGCGTATACGATTGATTGACATAATTCCGGTTTCTGAACCAGAAAAATAAGCAGAAAAAAGCACCAAAAAACCTAAAATGATAAATAGGGTACTTGTCGATATGTCGTCCAACGATGGATCCTTTTCTTATAAATCAATGCGTATTAAGCTAGAGTGAGCAAGCAGAGTCAAGTTAAAACTTATTTAGTATCACTTCTTGTATGAAACGGCTGCCAAAATAAGCGAGTGTGAGGACAAATGCAGCGACCATGATTGTAATAACCACCGGTTTACCGCGCCAACCCTTTTTCATATGCCCGATAGCTACAACGGCAAAAATAGCCCACGCAACTAACGATAATATTGTTTTATGAATGAACTCTTTAGCGAACATTCCATCAAGAAATACAAACCCTGAAAGTAATGCAAATGTGAGTAATATAGTGCCTAAATTAAGAAGTTGGTAAAGCTGGCGCTCCACAACCATTAAAGGCGGAAGATGGCTATGTACAATTGCTAAATCTTTACGTTTTAAACGTTTATCAATAAAGTAAAACTGTACACCGTATAAAGTAGCGATAATTAAAATACAGTAGGCTAACAAAGATAAAGAGATGTGCGTTACTAAACCCACCTCAATATTGATACTTTGCAATAAAATATGATGAGGTATAAATAAACTGGCAATGGTTAGTAAGGCACCAAAACCATAAACAACGGGCAACAATAAAGTTGCAGGGAATTTTAGCGAGACAGCCGTCACCGAGACCACAATCACCCAGCACGTCAAAAGAGCGACGTTTACGATACTTAAATCTTGACCGTCGGCTCTAAAAACAGAGTTAACTAACAGCAGCATGTGCGCCACTATAGCAACCGTGCTTAAAATAACAGTTACTTTTTGGCTTGGGCCTTGTTGATGAAACAGGCGTGAAAGCACGTGAGACGTTGCTAACACATAAAATAAACTGGCAATAATAGTTAAACTAATAATCAGCATTGTGCTTGGGCCACTTAATTTGAGACAAAATAAACCTTGTTGTTATATAGCCATTGTATTTTATAGCAAAGCAAATGCATAGACCTTAAAAAAAGAAACTCATCAAGGTGCACTTGAACACTATATTGTAAGACGCCATATACGGTATACTACTTTTAATTGAAACTTAATAAGTCAATCTAGGTTAATTGAAAAATCAAATTAATCGTAAAATTTAAATGGATTGATATAAACGTCTTATCGGAACCGTTACATGTTTGAGAACCTCCAAGAACGATTAGGTAAAACCTTAAAAAATATCAGTGGCCGTGGCCGTCTGACGGAAGACAACATAAAAGACACACTTCGCGAAGTGCGTATGGCATTTTTAGAAGCCGATGTGGCATTGCCTGTTGTTCGCGACTTTGTAAAACAAGTTAAAGAACGCGCAGTTGGGGTTGAAGTTACAAAAAGCTTAAGCCCAGGCCAAGTATTTATAAAAATAGTGCGTGAAGAACTAGAAAAAGCAATGGGCGAGGCTAATGAAGAGCTAAGTCTAAATGCGCAACCGCCAGCCGTTGTAATGGTAGCGGGTCTACAAGGTGCGGGTAAAACCACCAGTGTAGCTAAGCTTGCTAAGTTTTTAAAAGAGCGAAAAAAGAAATCAGTACTTGTAGTAAGTGCCGATGTTTATCGTCCTGCGGCGATTAAACAGCTAGAAACGCTTGCAGCAGAAGTTGATGTTGATTTCTTCCCAAGTGATATTTCGCAAAAGCCAGTTGATATTGCAACCGCTGCAATTTCTCATGCTAAAAAGAAATTTATAGATGTAGTACTTGTTGATACTGCAGGTCGTCTACATGTTGATAGCAACATGATGGATGAAATTAAAGATCTTCATAAAGCAATCAATCCAATTGAAACCTTGTTCGTTGTTGATGCAATGACAGGTCAAGATGCGGCGAATACAGCTAAAGCATTCGACGAAGCATTACCACTTACCGGTGTTATATTAACAAAAACCGATGGTGATGCGCGTGGTGGTGCTGCTTTATCTATTCGTCACATCACTGGCAAGCCTATCAAGTTTATGGGTGTGGGTGAGCGCACTGACGCACTTGAACCTTTCCACCCAGACCGTATAGCGTCGCGTATTTTAGGCATGGGTGACGTACTTTCATTAATCGAAGAAGTCGAGATGAAAGTAGATAAAGAGCAAGCTGCTAGAGTTGCTGAAAAAGTATTTAAAGGCGCAGGTTTTACTCTTGATGATTTTGCTGACCAATTAAAGCAAATGAAAAGCATGGGTGGCATGATGTCAATGCTTGATAAGCTCCCTGGTATGTCTAACTTACCAGATGCTGTTAAAGGTCAAATGGGTGATAAAACATTTATCCAAATGGAAGCTATTATTAGCTCTATGACTAAAAAAGAGCGTGCACGCCCAGAAATCATTAAAGGTTCGCGTAAAAAACGCATAGCAGCTGGCTCTGGTACACAAGTACAAGAGATTAATAAGTTGCTTAAGCAGTTTACGCAAATGCAAAAAATGATGAAAAAAATGAAAGGTAAAGGCGGCATGACTAAAATGATGCGCGGTATGAAAGGCATGTTACCACCTGGAATGATGGGCGGCGGCGGTCCTAAATTTTAAAAAGTACCATTAAGTTACTTTTTAAAATAATAGCGAATCATATTTAAAGGAGCAAATAGCTCCTTTTTTGTTGAATAAATTATGCATGTAATACACCTTTAACTCTTATTTGTCGTTGAGATCACGGTTTAACCTACTAAACTGCCTTTTTGGTTCACTTCTTACTTGCGTTATTGCCAAAAACTCGTACAATTCCCCAGCTCCCCATTCTGGGGAGTAAATCTTATTAATGAAAACAGTCAATCTTTATAGAGGACGGTATGGTAACTATTCGTTTGCAACGTGGTGGCGCTAAAAAACGCCCTTTCTATCAAATTGTGGTTGCGGATAGCCGTTTCTCGCGTGACGGTCGCTTCATCGAGAAAGTAGGCTTTTTTAACCCAATTGCTTCAGGTCAAGAAGAAAAAATTCGTTTAGATTTACCACGTGTTGAACACTGGGTAGGTCAGGGCGCATCTCTTTCAGATCGCGTAGCTAAGTTAGTAAAAGACGCTCGTAAAGCGGCTTAATAGGCGTAAGTGTAACCATGAGTCAAGAGAACACCTCATCAATAATTGTCGTAGGAAAGCTCGGTGCCCCATATGGTATAAAGGGCTGGCTTAAGGTACATTCATTTACTGATGATCCCGTAGGGATCTTCGATTTCAGCCCGTGGTTGATAGGGCAGCAAGGTAAATGGCAGTCCTTAGAAGTGGTCGACTGGCGTCGCCACAACAAAGGCTTTATCGCTAAATTTGCGCAGGTAAACGACCGAGACGAAGCAATGGCTTATACCCATGCAGAAATCTCAATGGATGCAGCGCATTTACCAGAACTCCCGCAAGGTGAGTTCTATTGGCGAGATCTCATTGGCATGTCTGTTGTAACCGATAAAGGTTATAGCTTAGGCATTGTTGATGACCTGATGGAGACAGGATCAAATGACGTACTGGTTGTTAAAGCAAACAGTAAAGACGCATTTGGTCAAGCTGAGCGTTTGATTCCTTTTTTAACTGATTCAGTTATTAAAGAAGTTAAATACGACGCAAGAGAAATTACCGTAGACTGGGATCCTGGTTTTTAATGACGCAAACTAGTTCATTATGGGTAGGGGTGATAAGCCTTTTTCCAGACATGTTTGACGCTATTACAGACCAAGGCGTTACTGGTCGCGCAGTAAAAAATGGCTTAATTGATTTTAACTGCTGGAATCCACGAGACTACGCTTTAGATAAGCATAGAACCGTAGATGACCGTCCTTACGGGGGCGGACCTGGTATGTTAATGATGGTTGAGCCATTAAAAAAAGCGATTGCCGAAGCTAAAAAAGCAGCTGGTGATGGTGCTAAAGTAATTTATATGTCCCCGCAAGGGCGCAAACTTGATCAGCAAGGTGCTAGCGAACTCGCTAGCTCTAAAAAACTGATTTTGATTGCCGGTCGCTATGAAGGTATAGATGAGAGAATAATAGAATCATATGTTGACGAAGAATGGTCAATTGGTGATTTTATTTTGAGTGGTGGTGAACTACCTGCCATGACATTAATTGACGCAGTAGCGCGATTAGTGCCAGGTGTGTTAGGTCATAACCAGTCAGCGGAACAAGATTCATTTTCGGATGGCTTGTTAGATTGTCCACACTATACACGACCAGAAACATTGGACGACAAACAGGTTCCTGCTGTATTACTCAGTGGTAACCACCAAGAGATAGCAAAATGGCGGCTTATGCAGTCATTAGGCAGAACTTGGTTACGACGTCCTGACTTGTTGCATAACCTAGCTCTGACTGAGGAGCAAGCGGTATTACTCGCGAAATTTCAGCAAGAGTACCAAAAAGCTTGTGGCTAGAAGACAGTTACACCTAGGAAAGTGAGAAACATAATGGCAAAAGTAAACCAAAATATTATTAAAGCGCTTGAAGATGAGCAGCTTAAAACAGACGTACCTGCATTTGGCCCTGGTGATACAGTGGTTGTACAGGTAAAAGTAAAAGAAGGTGCTAAAGAGCGTCTACAGGCCTTTGAAGGTGTTGTAATCGCTAAGCGTAATCGTGGTCTTCACTCAGCATTCACAGTTCGTAAAATCTCGAACGGTGAAGGCGTTGAGCGTGTATTCCAAACGCACAGCCCTCTTATTGATAGCGTAACAGTTAAGCGTCGCGGTGCAGTTCGCCGTGCTAAGCTTTACTATCTACGTGAGCGTTCTGGTAAATCTGCACGTATTAGAGAAAAACTTAACTAATACGCGCTGTTTATCAACGCAAAAAAACGGGTTGCATCCTTCGGGTTGCAACCCGTTTTGGTTTTAGAATATTATTTTCTCAATTCTCAATTCTCAATTCTCAATTCTCAATTCTCAATTCTCAATTCTTAATTCCTCATTAGTAAAATTTCCTCTTTAGCCTTTTCTCAGTTAGCTGATCCTGTTAGTATTTATCGTATTGATTAGTTTACTTTTATGTAAATTTATATTTACGTTATTTGGTTTTTTAAGGTGGGACGAACGTGGCTGACATAAGTGATTTAGCACAGCTAAGAGAAGGTATAGATGAATGCGATGCACAACTTGTTGCCTTACTCGCTAAACGTAATGGTATTACGCAAAAAATTGGTGAGATAAAACAACAAACAGGCGCGCCTTTACATGCACCTGTCCGTGAAGCAGAGCTATTAGCGGCAAGACGACAAGAAGCAATAAATCAAAATGTAAGCCCAGATCTCGTTGAAGATATACTAAGACGCATGATGCGAGAAGCCTATCAAAACCAACAAGCAAAACTTGCATGCGCAGCGCCAGAGCTTTCGCCAATTGTGATTGTGGGTGGTCAAGGTGCCATGGGCCAGTTATTTGCACAGCAGTTTATTCGCTCAGGTTACGAAGTTAAAATTTTAGATAAAGATCAGCAAAACGATGCTAAAAGTATTTTAAAAGGTGCCAAGCTGGTAATGATTAGCGTACCTATTAATGCATTGGACGCTGTCGTTGCTAAGTTACCTAAACTAGATGAAGACTGTTTACTAGTTGATATTACATCGGTAAAGCAATCGCCTATTAAAGCACTAAAAGCTGCGCACAGTGGCCCTGTGGTTGGTTTACATCCTATGTTTGGGCCTGATATATCACACTGGGTAAAACAAACAGTTGTTGTATGTGAAGGGCGAGAACACCAAGCGGCAAAAGGTTTGTTACAGCAGTTACAAGTATGGGGTTGTCAGCTTGTTGAACTTGATGCTAAAAAGCATGATGAAGCAATGCAAATTATTCAGGTAATGCGCCATTTAACGACATTTGTGTACGGACAATTTCTAGCAAAACAAAGTCATACACTAGAAGAATTACGTAGCTGCTCGTCACCTATATATCAATTAGAACTGATGATGGTAGGGCGTTTATTTGCGCAGTCGCCTGAGCTTTACTCAGATATTATGCTAGCACAATTCGATGATGTAGAAACCTTACTTGCACAGTACCAAGATACCTTCGCAAGTACATTAGCAAAATTAAAAGCGGGAGATAAAGCAGCGCTTATTGACTCTTTTGCTGAGGCTAAAGTTTACTTTTCTGACTCGACAGAACACTTTTTAACGCAAAGCAGGAGCTTATTAAATAAAGCGAATGATTCAAAAGTTTTAGATTAATATTTGTTATACCGTTTGCTTAAGTATGGGGATTTAATTCGTTAAATTGCTAAAATATTTATGCAGACTGGTACTAGTTAACGAAAAAGGGCCGATATCGGCCCTTTTTGATTTGTAAAATTGCTTATTAAGTATTTACGCTTACTGCCTGTAGTGACTCGCTTTGGTAGCATCCTAAAATACGTACATATTGGGTGTGCTCTTTAAGTTCTTCTAGCGCTTCTTTTACTTGGCTTTCAGCTAAGTTTGCTTCTAGGTCAACATAAAAAACTTCTTCCCACGGATTGCCCGGAGTAGGGCGAGATTCAAGTTTTACTAAATTAATCTTATGCTGCTTAAAAATCATTAACGCATCGGCTAGTGAGCCCGCTTGTTGTTTTGTCGACATGATCAAACTAGTTTTAGTTGGAATTTGGTTAGACACTTGTAGAGGCTTACGTGCAACAACAATAAAGCGGCTATGGTTTTCGCTTTGATTAGCTAGGTTTGATTTAATAACCTCAAGCCCTACGTTTTTCCCCGCTTGTGCAGAGCCAATTGCAGCACTGTATGGTGTGTTCAGAGCTGATTGTAGCGCGTTTGATGTTGAGTCACATGTTTCGTGTTGTAAATCACCTAAGCCCTGTAAAAAGCGGCTGCACTGCGCAAATGGTTGTGGGTGTGCAAATATTTTTGTTAGTTGACTAAGTTCAGTATCGGGGTTGGCGAGTAAGCAATGCTCTACACTGTGAGTTACTTCTCCAACAATAGACACTTGCGCGTGCTGTAATAAGTCAAACACCTCGTTAATACTGCCAGAGCTTGTGTTTTCAATGGGTAATAAACCAAAATCAGCTTGGCCGTTTTCTACTTTACCTGTTATTTCGTCAAACGATGTACAGCCAATTTCAACTAATTTACCCGGGCGGCGGCTAAAATATTTATGGCATGCTAGTTGGCTATAAGAACCCTGACCACCTAAGTAAGTTACACGGTGTGTTTCACTAAGGGCATCTGGATTCAGGTTTTTTTGTAGCATTGCTTGTTGGTGTAAAACAGAGTCTTCCAAAATAGTTTGAAAAACATTATTCACGTAGTAAGCATCTAAACCTAGTGATTTACCATAACCAATCAGTTTCTCTAAAAGTGCGAGTTCACGTGCTTCATCGCGAATTGGCTTGTTGTTAGCAATTTTATACTCAACCACACCGTGGCTAATACGACGACGTTTAGCTAATAACACGAGTAAATCGGAGTCTATTTCATTTATATCGTGTCTTAGTGCATTTAATACATCATTTGTCATTTTGGTATCCTCATTCCAAAAGTAGGCTGTTATTACACAGCAAAAACAAAAAAGCCTCCCGGTTGGGAGGCTTTACTATTCGATTGATTTTATCTCACAAACAGGGAAGCCTCTTCTATATAAAGAAGCTAAAAAACGAAAAAAAAGTGCGAGAGATAAATATATTCATACAGTTAATGTATGGAGAGTTGCTAACAATGTCAATAAAGATCTAAATAAGCTTAGAGTACTATTTATTTCCCTATATTAGTTTTTATAGAAAGTTTACAAATAATTTATAAATATGAATGTGGATCTGGTATATTTCGTTAACTGGTTCAAATAATAACAATTATTAATAATTAAGGTTGACCCGTGGTTTACAGACGCCCTCCATCGCGTTTTGGATTGAATTCTTTAAGTGTAAAACTATCGCTACTCATATCCGCTATTTGCTTAATAGCTGGGGTATGTGCGGCTGCCTTAATGCTTAAATCTGAAGAGAAACAACTCGTTTTTGAAGAACACGAAGTTTTAAAAAGCTCGACAGATTTATTAGTGAAGCAATTTAATGAGCGCATTAAAACAAAAGTAAATATTGCTCAGCAAGCTAATAACGTAGTAACACAACAACTTTTTCAACCCAATTCACCAATTAATTTAAGTAATAAATCACAGTTACAATTTAATAGTGACGGTACGATTCGAAGTGCCTCGGCTGATGGTTTATCAGCAGCATTTTTACCACAGCAAAATTACTCTCCTTTTTATAAACGCCTATTTAATGATTCTGAGATGCTGTGGCGTATAATTTCTCCTACACTGGTACACGACTTTTTTAACTTTTATCTCATAACTGATGATGATTTTATTCGTGTTTCTCCTCCAAATTGGGCATTAAACGCACCTGCCGACTTTAGAGCAACGAATGGCTCAACCTATAAATCGATTAAAAGCACGCTTGAAACAGTAAGAGAGCCTGCATGGTCAAAAGTCTATTACGATACAGTATGGCGCAAATGGGTTATTAGCTTACTAGTGCCAGTTTATGTCGATAATGAGTTTTTAGGTGTGACAGGGAGCGATATTTCCCTCAACAAACTTATTTCATTTTTACCTGTTGGTGATAAAGAAAAACACCTACTTGTGTTTGATAGTAAAGGGCAATTGTTAGCACACCCAGATTTAAATCCGACCTTACTAGCCGACTATGGTAGTGATAATAAAGCACTCGCTACTAATGAATTTGTAAACCCAGCACTGCAGTCGATTATTGATGATGTAATTGCGGTGAAATTACCTGAATACGCAAATTCGTTTGAAAAAAATGACGAAGCTCATATTATCAATATTCGTAAGATTGATGACTTAGATTGGTACATAGGGGTATATAAAAAGCGTTCATCGACGTTATCTGCATTACAAGATTTAAAACTGAAGTTTTTTGGTCTCTTTATTTTATACGCAATATTAGTTGCCTTATTGCTGCATCAAGCGCTTTATCAACTAGTCCTTCGCCGTTTACATACTTTGGTTTATGCAGTTACAAGTTTTGGCAAAGGTCAATTAACTACAGAATTCCCACCAGAAAACAAAGATGAAATTGGCACGCTTAATGGCTCATTTAGAGACATGACGGTAGAAATTCGCAAACTTATCGATGGCTTAAACCAGAGAATTACAGAAAAAGAAATTGCTGAAAAAGCAGCTAACCGTTTATCTAAAGCGGTAGCATTCTCGGGCACTGGTGTTGTGATCACCGATGAGAATTTTGTAATTGAATACGTAAATCCAAAAATGCTCGAAATGACAGGCTACCCAGAAAGTCATTTTAATAGAGCACCATTACTTAATATTATTGCCTCAGAAATGTCTATTTTAGTTGAAGATATAGACATAGATTTACGCAGCCGTAATTACTGGCGCGGTGATACATTAATTCAAGGCTTGAATAAAGAGCCAATTTGGGTGTCTTTAAGTGTTTCGCCAATTCGTGAAGAGGGCGGTGAAATAACCAGCTATGTAGCATCTGCACAAGATATTTCGTTTGTAAAAGAAAGCCAGCGTAAAATGGAGCAGCTTGCTTACTTTGACACCCTTACGGGCCTTGCCAACAGAACGTTTTTTAGAATGCAATTGCGTAAATCAATGGCATTAGCAGAACGTGGGCACTATGCATTTGCATTGTTTTACTTTGATTTAGACGAATTTAAACGTATTAACGATACATTAGGTCACGATGCCGGCGATCAATTATTAATTGAAGTGGCAAACAGACTTAAAAAACGTTTACGAGCCGAGGACACCATAGCGCGCTTAGGTGGTGATGAATTTGCAGTATTACTCAGTGGTATAGAAAGCCAAGCTCACGCGACTGATGTTGCCAATACAATTCAAAAAACACTGAATGTGCCTATAAAACTAGGTAGTAATGAAGTTATTGTGAGCGCGAGTATTGGTATTACAATGGCTCCGTACGATAGCCTAGAAGAAGATCAGTTATTAAAACATGCTGACTTAGCAATGTATGAGGCAAAAGCAAAAGGGCGTAATACATTCCATTTTTATAGCCAAGAATTGAACGCAGCTGCTAATGAGCGTTTATTTATTGAAAATGAGCTACGTATAGGACTAAAAGAAAAACAGTTTGTAGTTTACTACCAACCTCAAGTTGATAGTCGTACTCATCAGGTCATTGGCTATGAAGCGTTATTAAGATGGTTCCACCCAACTGAAGGCGCAATCCCTCCAGATAAATTTATTCCTATTGCAGAAGCGACAGGCCTTATAGTTGAATTAGGCGAATGGGTGCTTCAAGAGTCTTGTGATTTTGCCGTAAGATTAACAAAGCAAGGCTTAGAAAATAATATATCGATAAACTTATCGGCTCGCCAGTTCAAAGACTCAAGCTTAGTCTCAACACTGAGTAAAATGATAATTAGGACGGGTGTTTCGGCTAAGCGCCTTCACTTAGAGCTGACTGAAAGTATGCTAATGGGAAATGTAGAAGCTGCAATTACACAACTCCACGAGCTTAAAGCCTTAGGTATATCTATTTCTATTGATGATTTTGGTACTGGCTATTCGTCACTCAGTTACTTAAAACGATTCCCGGTTGATATATTGAAAATTGACCGTTCATTTGTAAAAGATATCCCTGAGGATACAAATGATATGGAAATTACTGCCGCTATTATTGCCATGGCGCAAAAGTTAAAGCTAGACGTGGTCGCAGAAGGGGTTGAGACAATAGAGCAGATGCAGTTTTTACAAAATAATAATTGCTTCATTGTACAAGGCTATTATTTTAGTAAACCAATTGCTGAGCACGAACTACCAAAATTGTATGAAAGGTTAAATGAACTCTCAAATAGCGAAGTAAGTAGTTAATAAAATTGCGGGTTAACCACCCGCAATTTTAACTTTAAATTTTAACGCTTCTAAAATGGCTTTTAGTTTATCGCGGTCATCACCTTGCACTTCAATAATGCCTTCTTTTACTGCGCCGCCTTGGCCCATTTTGCTTTTTATAGTTTTAGCTAACTTTTTTAAATCATGATCTTTTGGATCAATGCCTACAACTAACATTACGCCTTTGCCTTTACGTCCTTTTGTTTGACGCTCAATGCGAATAAAACCATCTTTAAAAAGCTTAGCTTCTAACTCTTTTTCTGGTTTTGCCTGGTCAATGCGCCCCGTACTTGTTGAATATACTAAGTGACTATCACTCATACCTTACCTTTATGGATAAAAATTAATTAAATATTGGCGTAAATGATAGCAAATTTGAAGTTGTGTGTTTTTCTTTTTGCTAAATACTTTTAACAGGTTATATTTAGTTCAAAGGAAATATTATTGGAGTTTAATATGAGTTTAACTAAGAATGAATCAGTCGATGGCACTACATTAACAATACAAATCAAAGGTAAATTTGACTTTAATTTAGTGCAATCTTTTCGCCAAGCTTATGCCCAAATGAGCGAAAAAACAGTAAAGGTTATTATCGATTTAAGAGAGACTGACTACATGGATAGCTCAGCACTTGGCATGTTACTTAACATGAAAAAAACAATTGATAGCCAAGTGAAAACTATTGAAATAAGCAATTGCCAACCTCAGCTTAGAAAAATTCTACAAATTTCGCGTTTTGATAAAAAGTTTGATATTAGCTAATGATACATGTGTTAATTGTGGATGATCAGGCGCTCAATCGCATTTTACTAAGTAAAATGCTTGAGCAAGAGGGTTATAAAATATCAGTGGCTTATAACGGGCTAGATGCACTTAATGTACTTAAAAGAGAGCAAATAGACGTTGTTTTACTGGATGTTTTAATGCCTGTAATGGATGGTTTTGAAGCTGCTGAAAAAATAAAGCAGCAGTATAGTGAAGTTTACTTACCGATTATTTTTATAACCTCCTTAGAAGATCAAGCAAGTTTTGAGCGCTGCCTCGAAGTGGGTGGCGATGACTTTATTCATAAACCATTTGAAAAAGTAATTCTGCATGCAAAAATTAAAGCACATATTCGCACCAGAGAGCTGAGTAAAAAAGCAAACCAACAAAAGAAATTGCTGGAATATCATCACAACCAAATTGAACGTGAACACGAAATAATTGAGCACATTTTTAATAACTCATTAGAAAACCAAGGTAAGTTTAAAGAGTATTTAGATTTTAATTTATCACCTGCCTCTATGTTTAACGGCGATATGTTTTTAGTAGCGCAAAGCCCAATCGGTAATTTGTATTGCATGTTGGGAGATTTTACGGGCCATGGCCTTGCTGCAGCTATTGGTGCATTACCAACTTCTCGTGTGTTTTATACTATGGTACAAAAAGGCATGGCGGTTAACGATATTGCCTGTGAGCTAAATACACTACTGTACAACCTACTACCTGGGCATATGTTTTGTGCTGCAACCATTATAGAGCTTAGTGCATCAGGTAAAAGTGTTTCTGCATGGATGGGCGGCTTACCCGATGCCTACCTAATAGATAAAGACGGTAATGTAAAACAAACATTAGAATCGCAGCATATGGCGCTGGGGATTTTAGATGAACAAGAATTTGAATATGAAGTTATTCATTTTGAAACAAATAGTAATACACGCCTAGTATTAGCAACCGACGGTATTATAGAAACGGCAAACAAAGAGGATATATTTTTTGGGGAGGAGCGTTTTTTACAAACCTTAAAAAGTAAATCGATGATTAGTAGTGAAGACATAGTTGCTAATGTTACTAAGTTTGCAGATGGTACTAAGCAGCAAGACGATTTAAGCATTGTTTTACTAAACTGCCTGCCTTTAATTCCTGAGGAACAAGAGCGAGAAGCATTTTCTACTTTAGCTTTTAATTTGTCTTTGAGCTTAAACTCAGAGCAAATAAAAAAAACAGACCCCGTTTACGACGTCGTTAATATTTTAAGCAGTGTTGAGGGGTTAAATACTCATCGTTCTAATATATTTTTACTGTTGTCTGAGGCTTACAACAATGCGCTTGACCATGGTGTATTAGGACTTAACTCAGAAATTAAAAAACAAGAAGACGGCTTTTTTCGGTATTACGAGTTGAGAGAGGCTGCCCTTGCTAAACTTACAGATGCCATGATTATTATTGATATGCGCTATTGCCCCGACACGCTCAGTTTATATTTTATTATTTGTGATTCAGGTCGAGGGTTTAGTAGTAAGCACGATGAGTTGGCAAAGGCTAATAACGAATTTGGCAGAGGGGTGTCTTTATTAGAAGAAATAGCCGAAAAAGTCACCTATAACGCCAGTGGTAACCAAGTTGAAATGTGCTACAAGTTGAGCTAGCTCTGTAAAAATATCCATGCTATTATTCTCGAAACTTTAGATGTATGGATGGCCAAATGATTTCTTCTTACTTAAAACAAGCACAACTTAGTGCTAATTCAGCTTTGATTTCAACAGAGCTTGAAAAGCTTGATCTACATTTAGCAAACACTGCTTTGCCTGATGTGTGTTGGGAGTATCAAATACCAGAGCTTGGCGAGGGCGGTGCATGTAGTTTATTTGGTTACTTACAAGATGAGCCATTCAAATTAACTGACTATCTTAAAGGTGATGAGCAAACACAACTTAAGTTAGCTAATTTACAAAGTATTGTAAGCTACATCGAACAGCAAACAGGCGTTGATTGGTATGGTATTTATCAATCAACTAATACAAGTGAAGGTAAGCAACTGTTAAAATTAGCTTATCATGGTGCGCCTAGTCGCCCGTTGTTTCCTTTAACGCAAGCATTTGCAGCAGGGAGTAACAATGTACAGGTTGCGCTATCTCACAAGGGCCGCATTATTAATAACGTTGAGGCGTATTTATCACAAGGTGGTGAATACTACACATGCGATCCTAAAGTTAAATCAGAAACCTGCCTACCTTTATTTAATGCACAAAATGAATGCGTTGGTATTGTAGATGCAGAAGCCTTTAAAAATGATTTTTTTGATGAAAAGACGCTTGCCGTTTTAATTGCATGTTGTATTAAAATTCCTCACTTTCTAGTGTAAATAACGCTAGTCAATATGATGTGCTTTTATGTTAAGCTTAGCTTAACAGCTAACCCCTAAATAACGATAAGAGATAGCCAATGTTCTCAGTATTAAAACCATTACCAACAGATCCTATTCTTGGCCTTATGGCGGCCTATAAACAAGATACAAACCCTAATAAAATTGATTTAGGTGTAGGTGTCTACAAAGATGAGCAAGGCAATACACCGGTTCTTAAAGCGGTTAAAAAAGCTGAAGCGTTTCGTCTTGAAAACGAAATGAGCAAATCTTACATTGGTTTAGCGGGTAATTTAGATTACTGCCAAAAAATGGAGCAGTTACTATTAGGCGAGCATCAAGCATTGCTAGCAAATCGCGTACGTACTGCGCAAGCGCCAGGTGGTACGGGTGCACTTCGTGTTGCAGCTGAATTTATTAAGCGTTGTAATACAGACGCGACTGTTTGGGTAACTAACCCAACATGGGCTAACCATATTAGCTTGTTTGAAGCTGCAGGCTTAACAGTAAAAGAATACCCATATTACGATTACGAAAATAAAGATTTATTGTTTGATGAAATGATCAACACACTTAAACAAGTGCCTAAAGGTGATGTGGTTTTACTGCATGCATGTTGTCATAACCCAAGCGGTATGGATTTAAACGAAACACAGTGGAACACGGTTGCCGAACTGGCAAAAGAAGTTGGCTTTACACCACTTGTTGATATTGCGTACCAAGGCTTTGGTGCCTCACTTGAAGACGATGCACGTGGCTTACGTATTTTAGCCGATGCAGTGGAAGAGCTAATTATTTGTTCTTCATGTTCTAAAAACTTTGGCTTATACCGCGAGCGTATTGGTGCATGTTCACTAATTGCAAAAGACAGCGCAACAGCAGATATTTCAAACTCTGTAATGCTAAGCGTTGTACGTAGTATTTACTCAATGCCGCCAGCGCATGGTGCCGATATTGTTAATACTATTTTAAGCAGTACAGAGCTTACACAATTGTGGCACTCTGAGCTTGATGAAATGCGTAGTCGTATAAATGGCTTACGTAGCTTAATTAAAGAAAGCTTAGCAACTAAAGATATTGCTCAAGACTTCTCATTTATTGAACGCCAAAATGGTATGTTTTCTTTCTTAGGTATTAATAAAGAGCAAATTGCTCGCCTACAAAAAGAATACGGCATTTACATAGTTGGCTCTAGCCGCGTAAATGTTGCAGGTGTTAGTCATTCAAATATTGAATACTTTTCAAATGCTGTAGCTGACGTTTGTAAATAAACGCAGTTAATATAAAAAACCGCACATCATAATGATGTGCGGTTTTTTATTATCTAAATTTAAACAATTAGCAGCAACCTTTAACCGATAGCAGGAATAAGCCCCGCCATTTGCATAAACTGCGCAGCAATAATAGTGATGCCACATATAGCTGCTATACCAAGCCCAACATTCCCACTTTTAACTTGGTAGCCTGTTTTATTTGATGTTGTACGCTGTTTATAAACCATTGCTACAGGCAAAAATATTGCTAGGACGACAAGTGCTATTGCAGCATACCCTAAGGCCATAATAAAGCCTTGAGGATAAAATAATGCAAAGCCAAGTGGCGGAATAAACGTAATTAAGGCCGTTTTAATTCGGTCTGTTTTATTGTCACCCTTTTTAAATGCATCAGCAAAAAAATCGAATAACCCTAAACTCACCCCTAAAAATGATGTCGCAAGTGCTAAATCAGCAAATAACTTAACGGCCGTTGCCACACTTGGGTTATGCGCAATACTTGCCACGCTAGATACAAATCCATTAAGACCTTGGCTGTTGAGTAAATCAGCTTGGCTCATAATACCTTGGCTAAGTAGTTGCCAAAAAATATAAATAACTAAAGGTAGGGCGGCTCCAGCAATCATTACTTTGCGCAGTACTTTTATTTCTACACCAACATATTTAACAATAGAAGGGATAGAGCCATGAAAACCAAACGAAGTAAATATAACCGGTATAGCCGAAAGGATTAATCCTTGCTCTACGGGCATCTCTAATAAGTGTCTACCTTGTACATAAGGGGTAAGCATGTAAAACAAACTAGCTAATACAATAATTTTTATTGTAAATAACACTCTATTTAGTTTATCTACCTTGCTAGTGCCTAGTGTTACCACACTTGCAATAATAATAGCGAGGATCACAGAGCCAAACTGTGGGGCTATATCTACATCAAAGCCTATATTTATACGCGCTTGAAGTTGTGCACCACCACCTGCAATATAAGCAGCGCATAAAGCGTAAAATAAAAAAACCATCGAAAAATTCGCGATGTATTGTCCGCGTTTTCCAAGCCATAATTTAGCCAATGTATTTAATGTTGCATCGCGTGGTGCATATTGGTGTAGCTCTAACATGAGTAGTGCGGTGTAGGTCATTAATAACCAGCTAGCAATTATTAATGCAAGTGCAGTACTAAACCCAAGCCCAGCAGAGGCAATTGGCAGTGCCAACATACCCGCACCAATAGTGGTGCCTGCAACAATTAACATGCTTCCCGTTGTTTTATTTTTAAGCACTTAATTACCTTAATTATTATTAATATTGATGCACCATATAACTAGTTGCTCAAATCTCAAATAGTTTTGTAATAAAAGAGCGGTATAAAAATGTAACTTACAATTTACAACTGTATTTATTAAGGGCTTTAGCGTTTAAAAAGTACAAAAACACGGTGGTGAGCGTATAATTTATTCTTTGTTTTATTCATTCATATAAAGCGTAAGGATGGCACGTGCCAGTTAAAGTATCGTATTTTTTAATGGTTCTTATATGGTCTACTACACCACTGGGTATAGTGTGGAGTAGTGACACTGTATCGCCAACACTTGCAGTGTTAATGCGGATGCTGGTGGGGTTATTGTTAGGCGGCTTAATTGTTGCTATTACAAATATTAGAGTGCCTTGGAGTAAAAACGCATGCCTACTTTACTTTTATTCGAGTATAGGTATTTTTGGTGGCATGTTACTAAGCTATATGGCAGCTAAAACAGTGCCTTCAGGCATTATTTCGCTTATGTTTGGCCTTGCACCTATTTTGTCGGGATTGCTTGCTCAACAGCTATTAAATGAGCCTAAATTTAGCCCGATTAAATTAGTTGCGTTAGCGTGCGCCTTAATTGGCTTATATTTTGTTAGTTATAACCAAGTACAAAACTCGCAAACTCAAGGGCTTGGGTTACTTTATGTGTTTATGGCGGTCTGCTTTTTTAGTTTAAGTGGTGTGATGATCAAGCGCGTACAGATTGCGATTCATCCAATGGCAACAACATTTGGTGCCTTAGTTTTTGTAACTCCACTCTTTTTTATTGCGTGGTGGTTATTAGACGGTGAATTGCATATACAAAACTGGAGTGCAAAATCATTGTGGGCTATTGGTTATCTAGGAATATTTGGATCTTTAGTAGGGGCTTTGGCGTATTTTCATGTACTGCAAAACCTAAATGCGAGTACGGTATCACTTACTACTCTTATAACTCCTAGCTTTGCGCTAGGTTTGGGAGCTTGGCTAAACAATGAGTCACTAAGCCAAGAGTTAATAATTGGTGCGGTTATTATTTTAATTAGTCTGGGCTTTTTTCAATTTGGTGATAAATTTTTAAAGCGAAAAAAGTAAACACAAATTAGCTTTACTACATTTTTTCTATTTGAATAATCAAACGACGGTTTTTGTCTCGGCTTAAAATATTATCGTTATTATCAACAAAACGTTTTTCACCTAAACCGGTTGTTTGTACTTTGGCTTCATCAACACCCAAGCTCACCATGTAATCTTTTATAGTTTTGGCGCGCTTGCGCGATAAATCTAAGTTATTCCAGCGTCCGCCATAGCTATCAGTGTATGAGTCAATACTAATGGACTCTATGCTTGCATCATTTTTTAAATACTCAGCAATTTTATCAAGACGTTGTTGCGACGATTTAGTTAATTTACTGCTGTTTGATTGATAGTTCATTACAGTAAACGAAATATCTTCAAAGCTGTACGGGAGTAGCTCATCACGGCATTGTAAAAAAGCCCAGTAAGCTTGTTTAAAGTTTACGCTCGATATACCAACGGCAATTTTATCGGCACTGTTTTGCCAGTCTTGATAATAAAAAGTAGGGTAGTAGCCTTTTTCAAGCTCGGTAAGCATTTCCCATGCGGTTTTATTGCCTAGCTCGCCATCAAACTTTTTAAGTAATTTCATGTTTGCAATATCGCGAGCGGGCAATCCTGCACGCCATGTAGGTGGCACTGCTTTTAAACCTGCAATTGCGTAGTTATCTGGGCGTACAACCATATCTAAATTAAATGTTAAGTTTTTATTTTTACTTGCTGAAGCTTTAAAAATAGCTTCGCCGTAATAAGGAACTTCATGATTTAATTGGCATTGTAAGCGCGTTGTTTTAACGACTTCCCAGTTGGAGTTGTCTTGGGTTGCTGTGTATTGGCGCATAGCAGCTTGCGAGTGAGTACTGTAAAGCACCGCACTTATACTAAGGCTAATAAATAACAACTTATACTTCATGGTGCTCTCCAGCTATCCGGGAATGCCAATAATTTGGCAAATTAACGACTGCAATGATTAGTTTATTCTCTACGTAACTAACTTATAAGTTAAAGCAAGTTATGTGCCTACAATTTTAAAGCAATAAATACTTAAATCCCCTAGCCTAGGGGGCATCAATTTTGACATAATAGTCAGCTTACACGTATAAACAAAGAAGACTATGGCAAATACTGAGCAAACACCTTTCGCAAAACGCTTTCGTGGATTTTTTCCTGTTGTTATTGATGTTGAAACTGCAGGTTTTAACAAAGAAACAGACGCCTTACTAGAAATAGCAGCCTCTGTTTTAAAAATGGATGACGAAGGATTGCTCAGCATAGATCATACTGTTCATTTTCATGTTCAGCCATTCGAAGGCGCTAATATAGAACAAGCCGCCATCGACTTTAATGGTATAGACCCGTTTTCACCATTACGTGGCGCAGTACCTGAAGATGAAGTAATTAAAGAAATATGTAAAGTAGTACGCAAAGCGCAAAAGGCTGCTGGGTGCCAACGCTCAGTTATTGTGGCGCATAATGCCGCATTCGATCATGGCTTTTTAAATGCAGCAATAGAGCGTAATAACATTAAGCGTACGCCATTTCACCCGTTTGTAAGCTTCGATACAACGTCTTTAGCAGGTTTAGCGTTAGGGCAAACTGTATTAGCAAAAGCATGTAGAGCGGCTGGTATCGAGTTTGATAACAGCCAAGCGCATTCAGCGCTTTACGACACAGAACGTACAGCTGAGCTTTATTGTTTAATAGTAAACCGCTGGCAGCAATTAGGTGGTTGGCCATTAGCGCCGCTAGATGATTGCGACGCTGAAACTGAAACTGAAACTGAAACAAAAAATGACGAAGACGCTAAAACGTCTGAGTAATTTTACCCTCAGTTAGCTTAACTAGGTGGGGCGGGTAAATACGCGAAAATTGTTTAGAATCTTTCGCTATTTTAAGCTCCACACCAGGGTGCATTAATTCGTTTACTTTTAAACGGCTACTGGCAAGTAATTGCGTTATTTTTTGCTTAATAAGTAGTTTTTGACGATTAATATGGGCAGAGCGTATTTTTATATGTTGTTCATTTTCAGTTATCTTATTCATGAATTGCTGGCGCTGAGCTGCCCCCGCAATTTTACTCGCTTTTTCACGAGCTTGTTGTAAAGCCGCTACTTTGGTTGCAAGTACTTTTTCAAAATCGGTTATTTGTGTTTGCTTTTGGCGAAGCTCAAACCAGAGCTGTGCTAAAAATACGCGCGTTTTAGTACCGGCTGGCGCGCCTAGTTCACCTGTTTCAATGCGCATAGCATCTAAAATATTACCGCCAATAATTTTACCTCGCGGGTCATTTGCTTTGCCTACACGTATTAATCGCCTAGCACTCAAATCACAATGCAGAGTTTGGCGTTCAATAAATAAATCTTGTTCGGATTTAATGTCGCAGTACTGGGCATAACCAATCGAAATAGTTCGCTGAGCGGTTATACAGCACGTAAATGCTTCCTCGCCTTCACGTTTTCGGCCAATTGCGCCAAGCATAATGGTTACCGCACTTTTACTTTCAACAGTTCCTGATTCTACAAAACCAAGTACCGTAATATCACCATTGGCTTTTACACGCATGCCGTCTTTAATATCGCCAGTAATAATTACGCTACCATCAAAATCAACATGGCCTGTACTTACATCTACGTTATCAAAGCATAAAACGTCATCTACACGCATACCACGGGGTAGGGCAACGGGCACACCTTTGCAGTCGGCAATAAGCATATTAGGATTATTAGGATCTACTTTTGTACCTTCGAAAGGCTGGAGTTGGTGATCTTTACCTGGTTTTGCACTAATTGAATCGCCAAATACCGTATAGCCTTCTTCTCCAGGGGTCGCTGCAATACGCTGCATTAAGGGAGTGCCAGGTTTTACGGTGATAATAGCGCCAAGGTTTTTCATATCAACCTTACCGCCTTCTTTAGCTTGTGGGCTGAGTACTCGGTCTTGAGCTGTTGAGCATAAACGCACAAATTTAGCATCGCTGCCTTCTTTTGGATTGCGCCCATGTGCAATTATGGCACTGTAAGAGCTTCCTGCTGGTTGCTCAAACTGCTGGCCTAAAAAGGTATCAAGCGCACGAGGACTTATTCCTTTTTTAACACCTGCATCAGCAAGTGCTTTTTGCGCGCCTTCCATAGACAAAAGTGCGCCACCTTTAGCGGTAGTTAATGTTGCTTCTGCGACCATGTTTTTTTCATCAATATTAATGATAAGCGACGCACCTACAGCTCTAGCAACGACAAGCGATACTTCCTGATAATTTTTAGTTGGCGCAAAAAGCTTTCCAATATTGGCAATGACAGCTTCGTACTCACTAAACTCAGATTGCTCTAGCATTTGCGTTAACTGAGTACTTGTAACAGGAAAACCACTATCAATAGGGTGACTTACTAAAGAGACAAACCCTGTACTTTTATCAAATGAAAAAACCGACATTTATAAATTCCTTAAATTATGCCTGTTATTATTTTTATTTTTTTACAACTAAAGGTTTAGAAATGACAAAAACCTTAACTCCTTATTTGAACACAGGTTAAACACATTGTTAAGTAAATGTTTATATAGGCTTGCACAAACTAAATTTTGGTTACTTAATGCGCGATTGGCACATGCAATTAAAATAAAGCGTTACTAGGCCTTGAGTATCAGTACTTTACTCAGTTATACTGTTTGCACGCTCTGAATTGAGTTACTAATTCAGGGGCTGATTAGGATTCGACGGAATTCAAGAAGCCCAAGGTGCATGTCGAGGTGCGGTTTGCCTCGTTAAACAGCCGCAACCTAAAGTAATCGCAAACGACGATAACTACTCTCTAGCAGCTTAGGCTGGCTAGCGCTCCTTCCATGTATTCTTGTGGACTGGATTTTGGAGTGTCACCCTAACACCTGATCGCGACGGAAACCCTGGCCGGGGTTGAAGCGCTAAAACTAAGCGGCCTCGCCTTTATTTACCGTGTTTGTCCGGGACTTAAAGGTTAATTAAATGACAATACTAAACATGTAGTACCGACGGTCGAGGCTTTTCGGACGGGGGTTCAAATCCCCCCAGCTCCACCAATAAAGGTTTTTGAAATCGTTATTCGAAAACCATAAGAAACCCGCAAATTTGTTAATCCAAATTTGCGGGTTTTTTTATGCTTATAATTTAATTATTAATGATCGTTTAACGTTTGTAGCAACTAAGCTTTAGCTGTTATTTCAGCGTCTTACAGTACAGTAAATAAAACAGATATTAATCTGCCAAACGGGCAGTTTAGCCATGTATTAAGGCATACCTTTACGAGTCACTTTATGATGAACGCAGGTAATATTTTAGTCTTGCAACAAATACTGGGTCATGCAAAGATTGAACAAACTATGGTTTACGCTCATTTTGCGCCAAGCCATTTAGAGGATGCTATTAGATTAGGCCCAAGGATTTGTGGATGAGTGATGATAAAGTATTTATTAGGTACGAAAAAGAAATTGATGATTGCTATGATGAGCATGACCATTATTTAAAATATAGAAGTGGAATTGACGAGAGTGAGTTAAAAAATTCAGAAGCATCTGATAAAGCTATATTAACAATTTCAAGCGTAGCAATAGGTCTTTTGTTTAACTACAGTAAAAATTATAGTTCTATTGATAACCATATCAATAACTTATTATTGATATGTGGTTGGTTTTTTATAGCCGGCTCAATGACATTAGTAATAATTAGCATGTATTTTAGTGGGGTAATGCTATCAAGAAATAGAAAAAGAATTGACTCAATTTTAAGAGAAAGATCGAACTTGATTAGAAAATTATATGAATATGAAGAAGTCGGAAAAGAAAGCAATTTTAAAATAAAGAAAGTAAAATTAGATAAAATCAAATTTAAAGAACCAAAAGTTTTGGGTTTTTTTACAAGAATATTCCACTATAGTTCGCCAATTTTTTTGATTATAGGAATCTTATTAGTAGGAATCTACTTCGCGTTCAATTTAAGTGAATCTAGCAAAACAAATGGTCAAGTAAAACCTACATTAAACAAAGTTATAAATACAATTCATACTATTAATAAAGAGGAAGTAAATAATGGAAGAACAAGATCGGAGAATACAAACACCACCACCACCTCCTCCTCCAAGGAAACCAAATAAACAAAATAATCAAAAAGGAAATAGCAATGTCAGATAAAAGCCAAAATCCTGTTGAAAGAAGCAAAAGTAGTGTGCCACCACCACCACCACCAAGAATGCCGCCTCCTCGAAAAGAGAGTAAATAATTTGTCCAATTTATGTCGATAAATAAAAGTTAAAGTAAGTCTCGACTAGATTACAGTAGAATCTAATATCTCCTTTTTAACTAAATTTTTGTTTTTAATAGGTTGTTTTTCGATTTAACTTTGTGGACGGGGCTCCCCCCTCCCAGCTCCACCAATAAAGGTTTTCGAACTCGTTATTCGAAAACCATAAGAAGCCCGCAAATTTGTTAATTCAAATTTGCGGGTTTTTTTATGGAATTTATAAAGTAAAAATAGAGTTTAAGAATTTTTAATTGCACGTAGCTTCATTTTTATCGCAATTATAAAAATACTAAATAACGAGAGCATACTTATTAACAACGTTAGATTAAGTATAGGGTTATTTTGCTCTTCGGTTCTGACTGGAGAGCTGTTTGTAGTTTGCGAGTTTTGATGTTGCCTAATATAGCTTTGGCTTATCCAATCTACCGCGTTTATCCATTGTACTTTGGCGGGATCAGTATTGTTGAGCATCCCTATTGTGTGCTTATCGTTATCTAAGCTTTTTGAAAGTTGTATCAGTTGCTGCCAAAATTCATTTTTAGGGCCTAGGTCGTCTATTTCTTGTAGGTGCTGTTGTAATTTGTCACCCCCCATCGTTTTTATATCAGCTTGTCCTGTACTTTGCGCGTAGCTATTTATTAGCGATGAAAAGCGACTAAAGTATTCATTACTTTTTTGCTGTGTAGGGTTAGCTGTTCGCTCGTTTGTTACTTTTTGTGTTGGTTGATTTAGGCTATTTTGATCAATCAAATATTGTTTATAGTTTTGGTAACTTAAGTTGTTTGTAGTTGTGTTATTTAGAGTGCCAAAGTTGTTTTTAAGTGCATTAACACTGATCACTACGCCTACTAAGGTAATAATACAAAGTGCGCAATAGCAAAAGTACAATGCGCTTTTTAAAGTGTTACGCAGTAGTTTATATTTATTATAACTTTGCTTAATAGCTGCAGCTGTATTTGGGGCTTCGTCTGTATCTAGGCGTTCATTTTGTATTGAGATACTTTTGTCGTTAGTACTTTCACTAATGTGTTTATCTGTATTTTTACTGTGCTCAGTGAGTGCTATTTGATTATTTTGAGATTGAGAGATTACAGTAATGAGTTGAGGTTCTACTTTAGTAATCAAACCTAGCTTTTTAAGTGAGGATTCTGTTTTAACAGCATCAATACTCGATAAGTCTTTTTTTAAAGCGTAAGCTTTTCCATCAAATAACTGAACAACAATATTATGAGGAATATTAAGAAGTTGGCTGAGTTGTTCTTGGGCAGAGGTAAGGTCAGTATTTTGATATAACTGACCATTAAAAACAATTTTAAATGTAGCGCTCACGTTAGTACCTTGCTTGTGTAATTCCATTTTTGGAATTTTATTTTTATTATTTGATACACAAAGCTAACTTAACAGATAAAGGGTATGCTTTCTAATGATTTGCGATTAAAAAAGCCTTAACAAACAGCGTTAAGGCTTTGGCGTGTAGCTGTTACTTTATCGTTTAGCGAGTGATTTTACAGATTGCTTTTGATCACTTGCTGGTTGGGTTGCTTTGTCTATTAATTTTTCAAGTGGTTTATTTCGAACGCACATAAGTACTTTGTTCATTGCTTGGCATGTGCCTGTCGCTTTTTTATCATGGCTTGTGTAGCTGCAATCTTCATTAATGGCTTTTGCTTCACATGCTTCCCAAGGCGCGTTTGAACCGTGGCCTGCATGGCTTAGCGCTGAGCATGAGGCAGCAAGTAAAAAGCCAGTGGTTAGTGCTTTTATCACGTTAAATATTTTCATTAGTATCTCAGTTAATTATTTGGCCAGAATGCGAGTTATCTTGCGGTAGCACCTTTAAAACAACCAATAAACATGTTTTCAGATACATCGGCTGCATGGTAGTGGTATCCGCGTGTATCGTCGTTGTGGCCTCTACATTCGTCTAAATCAGTGGGTTCTAATCCATCTTCGTTAAGCATGCCAAATATACCAAATCCATCGAGTGCATAACCCATCATGGCGGCATGACCGTCTGATTGGATTTGTGTTTGGCTACAACCTGCTTCACCGTGGTAGTGATAACCTGCTACTAAGTTAATATGGCCAGCGCAATCATCAAAGGCTGCAATAGTGTATGCGCCTAAAATAGCCTCAACAGGCGCGGGTGCAGCAAGTACAACACCATTGAGAGCAACACCTACATTGGCGTTACCAATACTGCTATTTTGAGTGGTTGCAACAGGCGTTATTGGAATTAAAAATGATTCTGATATACCGCCATCAACATAATCAATAGAGCATTCTACGCAGTGGTTTTGGTATTGTTCTTCTACGTTTGGGCGTGCAGCGCCATCACACGATTCTTGTGTGTCGGTTACATTTACAAGGCCTGTACCTTCGTCGTATAGTTGCCAATGACTATCGTTATATAATGTTGGTAGATTTAAAATAAAGTCTCCGGTTATATCGTAAACCTCACCGGTGCCGTCAAACCAAATACCGGCTTCGTCTGCTGTTGAGGTGATATTTTGAGGGCAAAATACACCAATCTCGTAATTTGAAGGCGCACCGGCAATATCAATTTTGTAGCATGAGGCTTCATCGCCATTACTTAGCGTACATGTTTGAGTGGTAATTGATGAAATGAGCGCATCGCTTTCAAAGTTAAAAGGGTCAACTTCTACAACAAAATCGGTTGAAGTATCTGTTGTAGTTCCCTCATCGGTGGTTGTTTCAGTTACGACGGTGCTTTCAGCATCGCTACCGTTACAGGCAGCTAAACCCAGTGCAAGTATACACACTGCAAGCGGTGTCAAAATTGGTGTGTTAAATCTTCTCATCAAAAATATCCGGTAATGAAATTGAATGTATAATATTTGTTAAATGTGCAAACAAAGTGCAAAAACAACGCAACATAGTACATAGCTAGAGATAGAAGCTGATAAAGTTGCTATAAATGCGTTTAGTACCTTTTATTGTTTAAAATACTGCGACTTAAAAGTACTTAAATAGGCAGTGGAGTTTTATGGATTTTTTATTTCCCGACAGCATGTCTTTATTTTTGTTTTTATTGTTAATGATCACCGCTGGCTTTACTTCTTTTATATCTGCTGCATTTGGTGCTGGTGGCGGATTAATGCTGCTTGTTGTTATGGCGTCGTTTATGCCAATGGCAGTTGTTGTGCCTGTGCATGGTTTAGTACAGCTTGGCTCTAATGCAAATAGGTTTTTACTCAGTTTTAAGCATATTGATAAAAGCATGTTTGTATATTTTGCGTTAGGCGGCTTAGTAGGGGCGGGGTTATCAAGTTTTGTTATTGATGATATATCGCTTGATGCTATAAAGTTAGTGGTCGCTATTTTTGTTATTTATTTACTGTGGGGTAAAACGCCACCTATAAAATTAACCTCTAAGGTGTGGCGTATGGTCGCCGGTGGAATAACTACTTTTATTTCTATGTTTGTGGGGGCAAGTGGCCCATTAGTTGGTAGCTGTTTATATATAAATAATTACGAAAAGTTAAAATTTACGGCAACGTTTTCGAGCATTATGAGTGTGCAGCATTTATTAAAAGCGATAATTTATGGCGCTGTTGGCTTTAGTTTTTGGCAATGGATACCGCTTGTAATTGCCATGGTAATAAGTGGCGCTGTAGGAACTTGGTTCGGAATTAAATTACTTAAAAGGATGGCTGGGGATAAATTTAAGCGTATTTTTAGGATAGTTTTAACGTTATTAACGCTACAACTTGGTTGGCAAGGTATAAAAATATTACTCCACTAATTTGCTTAGTGGAGTAAATTTAATTTTATTAAACATAAATTATTTAAGCGAATTAAATAATTCATTGCGCCAAAAAGTTACTGATATAGAGCGACTATACTGTAATTTTTTGCCTTATCGATGAATTACATATTCTTTGTAATAATTGTTCATACGTTTAATTAAATTGGTATTAAAGCTTATTTAACAGCGGCTTTAATTGGCTTGTCGCCATCAAACAACTTAAAAATGCGGTTACTAATAAATGAGTTGGTCGCAATATGTAATAATGCATTGGCTACGTTTTCGCGGCTAATTTTAGCTTCTGAACGATCACTTGGTTGCTGCGTAGTTACTTGCATTGAAGCACTATCATCAGTCAATGTGCCAGGGCGAACAATGGTATAATTTAAACCACTATTTATTAGGTGCTCGTCAGCCATGTGCTTAGCAACCAAGTAAGGTTTTAAATCACCTTGAATCGAATCTGGATCGTCAGCACCAATTGAACTGACCATAATAAAGTGATTAACGCCGTGCTCTTTAGCGAATGTAGCTGCTTTTGTTGCAGCCCATAAATCAATGAGTACAGTTTTATCATCGCCTGTACTTCCACCAGAACCAGCAGCAAAAATTACTTGGTCACAGCCTTTTGTTGCATCACCAAAATCGCCTTCAAGATCTTGCTCAACAATAGTTAAAAAAGAGCTGTTTAAATCGCTTAACTTATTTTTGTCACGCACTAATGCCACAACATTTTGCTCATTTTCTAAAAGTAGCTCAGTTGCCATTTTACCTATTTGTCCGCTTGCGCCAATAATTAGGGTCTTACTCATAATTAACTCCTTCCAATAAATAGTAAAAGTAATGTGCTTACAAACAGACCTTGGGGTAGGGGATTATTTTTAAAGGGTAAAAAAGAGTTTAAATGAGCTAATTTCAAAAAATACTTTAATTAAAGTGCGATGCTTAACTGAGTATTAAAATCAGCTGCTTTTGGCGTGTTTTTTTAGACCTTTTTATTCAACCATTATACTCACTTCGGTCACATAACTACGGCGGTATAGACTAATACGGACTTTATGTTCTTGGTAATTATAAAACAAAGTGCGATATGTACTATTGCCATTTGTTTTTGAAGGTTCACCTAATTTTTGCTGATAAAAGCGAGTGATATCAGAAATTGAATCTGTTAAATAACCAGTGCGTACCATTGGGTATTCGCTTGCTACGTCCATCGTTGTAACAAATTCTTCAGGAAGTGGGATTTCAGTGATGTTTTGGCTGAGTGCGTTAAACGATAGAGTGCATAGCAATATTATTAAAAATGCTAAAGTTTTCATTAGAGTCCTTTGAGTAATAAATTCCTTTTATTGGTACTTATTTTACCTCAATAAGCACCAATGTCATTTAAATTTTATTACGAATTAAGTCTCGCACTATAAACCGAGCAGGGTGAATAGCTTGGCTTACACGTTCGCTTAATGGGCGGGGTTCATTATTTAAACAACTTACGAGGTGGTCTGCACTTAGCGGTGCACTACACAGCGCGCGTGCGCCAAAACCGGTAAAAATATGCAGGCCTTGTTGTGGCTTATTAAGTTTTTCATATTGATAGCGTTTACCTAAACGTAGATTAGCAAAAGCCATTATGTAATCACTTTGTTCGCACCATTGCCCTGCCATTGGTAGGTGATCTATAAATGTGCAGCGAACAGCCGCCTTTGCCGAGTTTATATTGCCAAGGGTAGAGGCAAATTCACTTTGCTGATAAAAGCTAAGTAGTTGCTCTTGGTTTAATTGGTTGTCGAGCGCTGTAACTTGGCGGCTTTTAGTGTTTTTTTCAAATGTGGCACCCATGCAGTGATGATCTAAATAAGCCGGGGTAAAATACCCTTTATGGCATAGCACTGTTTTAAGTTTGCGTGATTGCTCACTTGCCTCAATATGTGAAACCTGACCGCGCACGCCTACTATAGGTAGCGCTTTTGTTTGCTTAAATGCATCGCTGTGCTCACCTGCACAAATAATTACATCGCTAAACGGGCCTAGCTGCTCATCATTCGTTAATAAAAACCAACCTTTGTCAGTTTTTTTAAGTTGTTTTATATTGCAGTTAAACACGCTTTTAAATGGGTTTATGCTATTTGCAGCGCTTAGCATAGCGTTTACTAATTGTGGCGGGTTAACCCAGCCGCCTTGTTCAAAAAATACGCCTGAATAACCTGTCGTTACGCCGGCTATTTCATCGCCTTGCTCTGCGGTTACGTTACGCATTAGCTGGGTTGGCCACAGTTGCTTTTGTGCTAAGTTTTCGTGCTTATCAGCGAGAGGTTTTTTCACTGCGTGTTGTAATACGCCGCACCAATCGTAATCAAAGCTAAAGCCGTTTTTGAGTAACTGGTTATACAAACGTTTGGCGTATAAAAAGCTATGTGCAAACAATTCACTGTGTGGCGAGTTTTTAGCTTGTAGGTGAGGGTAAATAGCGCCTTGCACATTGTGCGATGCCCCCATTGCAGGCTTTTCATCTTGGCAGAATAATTGGCTGGTTATGCCTCGTTTAGCCAAGCTGTATAAAATACAGCTACTGGCAATACCACCGCCAATGACCGCTACATTTTTTAAAGTACTGCTATCTTGATTAAAATAAGCGGGGGTTGATTGAGCGTTATTAACATGTTTAAGTTGGCCAGTAAGCATATCTTCTTTTTGATTAAAATCTTTGGCTTTTTTAGTACTAAAGCCAGCCTCTATTAATCCTCGTTGAACAAAGTCAGCGGCAGTAAAAGTCGATAAGGTTGCATTAGCTCTTGTTATATCAGCCATGGAGTTAAATAAGCTTTGCTGCCACATATCAGGATTTTTACTTGGCTCAAGCCTATTTAAATACCAAGCATCAACAATTCCTGTTTGCGGATAGCTCATTACTTGTATTGATTCAAGCGCATCACCAAAGTATAAATCGAGAACAACACTACCATTATTAAATTCGAGCCGGTGGCATCCTTCTAAATTAATTGGGTAGTTTACTGTTAATTGCTCACTAAAATAACTTAAGGTAGGCCAAGCTGTTAATGCTTGTTTTAAGTCTGTTAATGTTAAGGGATACTTTTCAAACGAAATATAGTGTAGGCGTTTTACGCTTTTTTCACATTCATTTTGAACTTGCATCCGCTCAAGGTGGTCTTTAAAGCGTTGCCACGTATTTAAAAAGTTTAAACCGGTGCCAAAACCGGTTTCGGCAATAACAAAATGTGATTGGTCATGATTTTGTAATCGTACATCTATATTATTTTGCTCATAAAACACATAATGCGATTGAGCTAAGCCATCGACATTAGAAAAATAAATATCACCGGAGTCATTAGTCAAAGGTTTACCTAAATTATTAAAGTGACTATGTGCGTTTTTAATCATGATTTTTTAAATTTATGGATATATTTTTTAATTATTTTACGGGTTTTCTTTGAAATAGTCTGGCGTTATTTATATGCTAGCAGTTCAGAGTACAAGTGTACGCTAGAAAGCTGACCACTTAGGTGATTAAATTCGCGTAAAATAGAATGCAATTAAGTATTAAGCTAAGGGAATTACCCATGAGAAGAGCTGTAATTACAGGTATCGGTGTTGTATCAAGCATTGGTAACAACAAAGAAGAAGTATTAGAATCGTTAAAAACGGGCAAAAGCGGTATCGCTTTTAACCAAGAATTTGCCGATTATAAGTTACGTAGTAACGTATCGGGTAAAATTGATATTGACGTTAAAGCACATGTTGACCGCAAAGCAATGCGCTTTATGGGTGATGCTGCTGCATATTCTTATATTTCGATGACTCAAGCAATTGAAGACTCAGGTTTGTCTGACGACCAAGTATCAAATGAGCGCACGGGTATTATTGTTGGCTCTGGCGGTGGTTCGTCTAAATGGCAAGTAGAAGCAGCTGATATTTTACGTGAAAAAGGCGTAAAACGTGTAGGGCCTTATATGGTTCCACGTACTATGGCGAGCACTACATCTGCTTGTTTAGCAACACCATTTAAAATTAAAGGTGTTAACTATTCAATTAGCTCTGCATGTGCAACATCTGCGCATTGTATTGGTAATGCAGTAGAACAAATTCAATTAGGTAAGCAAGATGTTGTTTTTGCTGGTGGCGGTGAAGAACTACACTGGACATTGGCAATGGAATTTGACGCTATGGGCGCACTTTCTACTAAGTACAACGAAACACCAGAAAAAGCGTCTCGTACATACGATGCAAACCGCGATGGTTTTGTTATATCTGGCGGCGGCGGTATTGTTGTAGTTGAAGAACTTGAACATGCACTTGCACGTGGCGCGCACATTTACGCTGAAATTGTTGGTTACGGTGCAACATCAGATGGCTACGACATGGTTGCTCCATCTGGCGAAGGTGCAGCACGTTGTATGCGCCAAGCTATGCAAGATGTAGACAGTATTGATTACTTAAACACGCATGGTACATCTACACCTGTAGGCGACGTTAAAGAGCTTGGTGCGATTCAAGAAGTGTTTGGTGGTAAGTCACCAATGATCAGCGCAACTAAAGCAATGACGGGTCATGCTCTCGGTGCTGCAGGTGTTCACGAAGCTATCTTCTCATTATTGATGCTAGAGCACAGCTTTGTAGCGCCTTCAATTAATATTGATGAGCTAGATGAGCAAGCGGCAGGTTTGGATATTATTACTGAACGTCGTGACGTTGAGTTAAATACTGTAATGTCTAATAGCTTTGGCTTTGGTGGCACAAACGCGACTTTAGTTATGAGTAAGTACAAAGGTTAATTTGAGCTTATAAGCCCTAAATATGTAAACACATGTCAGGGCTAAACTGCTTAAAACAAAAAAGGAAAGCCGAGGCTTTCCTTTTTTATTATCGAAAGTTAAATTAACCTTCGTTATGTTCTTTACGCGCTTGCTCAATTTCGTCAGCAATATCTTGCGCTTTCTGCTTAGTTTTTTCAGTTAACTCGCCAGCAGCTTCTTTGCTTTTAATCCATGCATCAACCGCAATCTCTTTGCCGTCGTCGTACATGTCTAAGCCCATTGTTTTACTTTGCTCTAATAGCTCGTTTAAAGACTCATCATTTTTAAGATCGTTAGTTGTCTCTTTAACGTCGTTCCATGCATCACCAAGCTTTTCTTGCATTTGTGCGCTTTTATCTTTTGCATCTTCTTTTACTTCGTTGGCATCTTCACAACCAGTTAATGTAATTAAAGTGCCTAATAAAGCTAAACCTGCTAATTTATTCATGTGCTATCTCCTTTAGAGACTGATAATTAATTCGAGGCAGACTATACAACAATGAAAATGAACGCCCCCGTAACAAAACGATTAAATTTTAAATTAATGAATGAGCATGATTGGCCTCAATTATTTGAACTCGACCAAGACCCCGCTGTAATGCAGTATTTAACGCGAGGTGAACCTACCTCTTTAGAGCAAATAAAAAATGAGGGAGTGCCTCGTATGCTCGCATATCGAAATGAGCTTAAAGGTTGGGGGCTGTGGAGTATCACTATAAAGCAAACCAATATATTTATTGGCTGGGTATTAATAAGACCTATGGATTTCTTTAGTGATGCACCAAATTACAGCGATATTGAAATAGGTTGGCGCTTTAAACAAGCGAGTTGGGGGCATGGTTATGCAACCGAGGCGGCTTTAGCATTATGTGATGAACTCATTAAGCAAGATGACGTTAAGGCGATAAGCGCAACTGCACTAAAAGATAATACGGCCTCTATAACAATAATGAAAAAGTTAGGCCTGCAATTTATAAATAATTATACACATACAGATGAGCAAGGCGACTTACCCGCGGTACTTTATTCAAAAAACGTTTGAAGATGATTAAATATCAACAGTATAAAGATTGACCTGTCCTTAAGTGACGTGCATTAATATGGGCAACAAAAATAATAAATTAAGGATGTTGTATGGGATTGTTTTTTTCACCACGTAAATTAATCGTCAAAAGTGTACTGGTTTTACAGTTCACTACTTTTAGTGTTTTGGCGCAGCCTTTAGCGCAAAGCGCGGTCGCAATGCCAGACTCGTTCAGTGCCGATGCTGCTAAAAGTATATTAGAGCAAGGCGGTAATGCTGTTGATGCAGCTATTACGGCACAATTTGTACTTGCAGTGACGCTTCCTGAAGCCGGAAATATTGGCGGCGGGGGATTTATGCTTATTCAAAAAGATGGCAAAGGCGATTTTATAGATTATCGCGAAACAGCGCCAACAGCGGCTCATCGTGATATGTATTTAGATGAGCAAGGTAATGTTATTGCAAACAAATCAATATACGGCATTCACGCAAGCGGTGTACCTGGCAGTGTAGCGGGTATGTGGCTTGCACATCAAAAGCATGGCACTTTAAAGTGGGAAACACTAGTACAGCCTGCTGTAACGTTGGCTGAGCAAGGGTTTGTAGTTCCGCCTAAGTTAGCAAAAGGTGTTAGCCATTATATAGCCCATCTAAAAGAGCAAAAAATAAATGTAAACTTCGAAAAATATTTTGCTGATGTAAAAGCCAATAAAGTCTTTAAGCAACCCGAGCTAGCGGCAACGCTAAAGCGTATTCGTGATAACGGCCAAGATGGATTTTATAAAGGCGAGACTGCAAATATTATTGCTAAATTTATGCACCAGCATGGTGGTATTATTAATCAAGATGATTTAAAAAATTATACCGCTAAATCACGTACACCCATTAAAGCAAGTTGGAATGGTTATGAAGTACTTACTTCGCCACCGCCAAGTTCAGGTGGTATTGCTATTTTACAGTGGCTCAAAATGTATGAGTTACAAAAACCAAATGCAGGCTTAGCGCATAACTCTGCTCAGTATGTGCACTTACTTTCTGAAATAGGTAAACGTGTATTTGCAGATAGAGCAGAGTATTTAGGCGATCCTGATTTTTTTGATGTACCAGTAAACGCGTTAACTAATATTAACTACCTCAAAGAGCGCAGTAATGGCATTTCGTTAACCGCTATCTCGACTACCGAAAATATTAAACCGGGCCTTAAAGAAAGTGAGCAAACTACGCACTTTTCAATCGTTGATAAAATGGGTAACGCTGTCGCAAATACCACCACAATAAACTTAGGGTTTGGTAGCGGTGCAGTTGTTGAAGGTGCAGGGTTTATTTTAAATGATGAAATGGACGACTTTAGCGCCAAACCAGGCGTTATGAATGTTAGGCGGTAAAGCTAATGAAATACAGCCACACAAGCGTATGTTGAGTTCTATGACGCCTACAATACTACTTAAAGACAACACCGTTAAAATGGTGACAGGTTCGCCTGGTGGCACAACCATTATTAGCTCTGTGTACGAATCTATCTTAAATGCGATAGAGTTTGATATGAGTGCAGAGCAGGTTGTAAATAGTCCTCGTTTTCATCATCAATTGTGGCCTAAAAATATAATTAGAACGCACATTGGTTTAACCGATAGCGTAAAAGCAGAGCTTACAAAAATGGGTTACACCATAGACGAGAGACACTTTGGTGACTTACACGTTATTATTAATAAAAATGGGCAATTAGATGCTGCTTCTGAAGCATCAGGGCGCGGTAAATCAATTGTTTTTTAAATAAAAAAACACCGCGCTAAAAAGCGCGGTGTTTAAAATAATAAAAGCTTATTGAGTATCAATTAAATCTTCAACACCCACTATTAGCCATGGAGCATCGTCTGAAATTAGACGCTCTAAGTGCCAAATTTCTAAAATAGGCTGTTCTTTTTTATCGCCTAAATCACGGTACTTACCTTTAAAGCGAACACTAACCTGCCACGATTGCGCATTTGTATCTGCACGCACAAGTTCGGCATCAATAAACATTACTTCAGTGTCTACACTCTGTATAGCTTCACGCTCAGCTTTAAATTCGGCAACAAGTGCAGGGCTTAAGTATTCAGCCATTGTGGTGTAATCAGCATTATTCCATGCAGTTTGTAGTGTATGGTAATGACTACGGGCACCTTGCAAAAAGCCATTAACGTCAAAGTTAGGTGGTAAATTAAAAGGGACACTTTCATCTTGTGGGGCGCTGTTAGCAAAGCCTGTACTTGTTGGTTGCTCGATAGGTGCTTGTTTAAAAGCATTTTGCTGAGCACTTGTACCTGCACTGGCATTTGCAAGTTGTGGGGCACGATTAGCACGTAAAAAGCCTGTTACTAGCTTAAATAAAATAAATAGTCCGCCAGCTAATAAAATCATTTCTAATAGCTGAAAACCTTCAAAATCGTCGCCTAACATTGCTGCAATTAAGCCACCCGCTAAAAGACCACCCAAAACGCCAGCCATAATGCCTTTTTTATTTGATGTGGCTTTAGGTGCTGCTGTTGGGGGTGTTGTATCTGCTTTTTGTTTTTGTGCTGTTTGTTGTGTTGCAGGAGTTTGTCCACGTTTGCTACTGCCAAACTTTTTACGTGCGTGTGCATCAAAACTGGCAGTACATAATAATGCCAATAATGAAAAAATAACGATGATGTTCTTCATGAAATTCCCTAATTAAAATCGAGCCGCGATTATAATTTACTTTCTTAAGGAGTTTAATTAATTACTTTAAAAATCAGAGGTTTTGAGTATAAAAGAAAAGGTTTATTGGTGGGTATATAATCAAAAAACCGCTTAGTAGGAACTAAGCGGTAAATTTGTTTATTTTAAAGCCAACGAATAGCGCCAGTAACGCGTTCGTTATAAGTATTTAGAGGTGCTCCAACACTTGCCACTAAAATAGTATCTGCTTGTGAGCCTCGGTTAATATGACCTTCAAAGCGCTCGTCTTTGAAATTATCATCACCAAAACCAAATGATTTATTTTCAGATGGCACTATAAATACAGTCATTGGGCCAAAGTCAGACTCAAATATCAAATGCAGCCCTTTTTCGCCTTTAAAATCACAAAACATAGCGTAAGTTACATCACCAGGAAGTTCATCAAGATGACCACCTAATACTGCAAGCTTGTCGTTAACGCTTTGTAGGCTAATGGGCTCTTTTTTGTCAAGCGCATTAATTTCGTAGTACACATGGGCAAGCGCATGCTCACCCGCTTCGTGTGCAATATTTTGCTCTGTACTAAAAAAGAAGGCACTAATAGCCACTACAAAAGACGCTGCTAATGCAAGATGCACTCGGTCAAACTTAAAACGCGAGCGGGCATCAACCACGTTCTTTCCCGTTGCTTGCTCTTCTTGTAGCGCTTTTTCTTTTAACGATGTGTTTAAAAGAATGCGGTCTGCAAGGTTTTCAGGCACAGGTATATCTAAAGAGTCTTGAATATACTTATCAAAATCTTTCATATCGTTAATAAAACTTTGTCGCTCAGGGTTATTGTTAGCAAACTCCATGAGCTCCTTGTCAATGTCGTTTGGCTGCGCAATAGTGCGGCGACGAAACTCAAGTTCATCCATTATTTTGATGCCCCTTTAAGTTGTTCATCATCACGGCTTAAAGCCTCTTTAAGTTGATTTCGGGCACGGTATAAACGAGTCATTACCGTGTTTTTATTTAAATTAAGTATGCCTGCGATCTCTTCACCAGAGCAGCCCATTACAACTTGTAGTAATAATGGCTCTCGGTATTCATCAGATAGCAGGGCAATCTGGCGTTGAATAACCGTTTGCTCCATTTCATCATCTAATGAGTGGCTGGTTTCATCAACAAGCGTATCGTTTTCTACGTCGCTGTAATCAAACTGTTTACGTTCAAATCGGCGCGCATTTTCTCTTCGTAATATAGTAAGCAGCCAAGGTTTAGCTGCCTTTTGATCAAGTAAAGAGTCGAGAGAACGCCACGCGCGTAAAAACGTTTCTTGTACTAAATCATCTGCTATGTGCGGATCACGGCATAACCAATAAGCAAAGCGATAAAGCTCTTTATTGTAAACGTGGACCAAGGCTTCATAACGCTTTTGTTTCTCTGCCATATCGATTAAGACCTGATTGTTTGATTTTTTCTTTCCAAGCATAAGCACTTTTTTAATTAAAAATTATTATTTATTGCAAAAAAAGACCTGAGTATCGTAGTTATTAATCATAAAGGTCTTTTAATACAGCTTGTTGCGACTTTGATGCTTGAGTTTGATAGTTCTCAAGAATTTTAATAATAGCATTAAGATCCGTGTTTGCGCCTTTATTACTATAAAGTTGTGCCTGCAATTGGCTAATGAGGCCATTAAGCTCGCTGCTCTTTACGCGATAGCAAAGCTCATCAATAGCGCCAACATTTTTGTGAGTCACCTTTACAGAAAAACTATTTAATGCGGTGTAAAAAGCTTTCACATCGTGTGTTTTAGCTAAAGCTTTAAGCTCATTCAAGTTTGGCTGAACAATACGCCCACTATTAATCTGTACTTTTTCAGTCGTATTTTTAGAAGAACGGGTAACTAGATAAAAAATTACAGTACCAATCCATAAAATATATCCTAAAACGGCAACTACAATTAACCAAAGAGGAGTATCTCTTTTAATTTCAATGCTTTGTGTGCCTAGATCTTCATTCGATATATTTTCAATAGCAGATGAATTATTTATATTTGGCTGCGGATTTGCCACAGCTGTATTAGCCGCAGTGCTACTAGGCGTTACCGTTATAGTGCGCTTTGGTAATGTAGCTACGCTAATACGATTCATTTTAGTGTTAAACCAAGGCAGTTTTATTTCAGGTAGGGTATAAGTACCTGGTTTTTGCGGCAGTAATGCATACGATGCGGTTTGCTGCGATACAACTCGTCCGTCACGTACTGCATTGTTATTTTCTTTTTTATCAGGGTAGCTGCGTATGCCATCAATGGTAGGCATAGAGATTTCAGGTAATTGCTCTTTTGTAACTCCAAGCGCAGTAAGTGTAATAGTACGTGTTATAGGCGTACCTACTTCTACGGTGTTGTCGTTAGGTTGCCATTCTTCATCAAGACTAACCAGCTCGCTTGGTAACCATGCACCTTTATAATCACTCGGAATTGGTTTAATTTCTATTTGCTGATCGTCGCCAAGAGCTGATACTTCTAATTGACGATAATTTTGTTGTACTCGCCCTTGAAAAGCGGGGCCTGCAATAGTGTACGCACCACTTTTTTGTGGCTGAATCAAATACTCGCGAGTAATAACAAGGTAGCGTTTACCATCAACAAGCTCATAGCTTTCAGTTTGCTTACCCAATTGGGTTAGCTGAGCATCTTCCATACTTGGTGTGCTTAAGCTGCCATCAAGCAGCTCTTTCGCAAGGTAAAGCTTAATAGTGTAAACACCGGCTTCTTGGACAAACAATGAATTACTCGAGAGCGACGTTTTTAAAAATATTTCGTTATTTTTATCTGCATCAACTGAGCGTTTTGCCACTTTTAATTTAATAGGCTGTGAGGTTAACCCTGCAACGCTAAATGCCGGAATAGTGTAATCACCCTCTGCACGGGTCATTAATTTAACTGACCACGTGGTTTGTTTATTAATGCTGCCATTAATAATGTTGGTACGAGAACTTAAGCTTGTTGGGCCTACCACAAAGTCTTTTAACAGCGATGAGGTGTCTGGTTGCTCGCCTTTAACTGTATCGTCTACGGATATATTAAGCATAAAAAACTCACCCGCTAAAACAGGGTTTTTATCTACGCTGGCTTCTAACTTTGTGGCAGCCCACGAAGGCATCGCACTTAATAGCAATAAACAGCAAAATAATCGCATTACCATGATTTTTCGACTCCTGTAGGGCGACGTTTATATTGTCTTTTTTGGGCTTCTAATTGCATTTTATTCCGTAATAAAATAGCCGGATCGTCCGGAACTTTTCTGAGTAATTGATTAAGCTGTTGGGCTTTTTCTTTTTCTTCATTAGTGAGTTCACTTGCTTGGGCTTGCATAGCTTGTTGCTGAGCATTTTGTTTTTGCTCATCAGTGGCTGGTTGCTCATTTATTGCTTGTGGCTTACTTTGTTGCTGCTCGTCTTCTTTAGGCTGGTCAGCGTCTTTATTTTGCCCTTGCTCACTTTGTGGCTGAGCTTGCATATCTGGTTCATTTTGCTTGTCTGATTGCTCGCCAGGCTCACCTTGTTGATCTTTTGATTGTTCAGACTCTTTATCTGATTTTTCATCGCTTGAGCTTTGACTTTCGTTTTCGCCTTTTTCAGAATCGCTTTTATCACCATTTTGTTGCTGATCCTGTTTTGACTCATCAGAATTTTGCCCTTGGTTTTGCTCATCTTTTTTCTGACTATCATCTTGGTCTTGAGAGTCGTCGCCGTCGCTTTGCTGATCTTGCTGGTTTTGTTGCTCTTGTTGATTGAGTAATTGTTCAACTAAAGCTTGGTTGTCAGTTGCTTGTGTAAAGTCGTCTTGTAAGGTTTGGGCTTGTTTGTAGGCTTCAATGGCGTCCTCAAGCTTGCCAGCTTTGGCAAGGGCATTACCGTAGTTGTATAAACCGGTAGCCGACTTATCATTATTAAACTCATTAAGTGCAGCATCAAAATTACCTTGCTGGTAAAGCGCCGCGCCTTTTAACTCACTCGATTGCGCCTGTGTTGCTGCATCGTATTCTTTATTTTTGTAAGCCTCTAATGCACGTTGATCTGAATTTTGCAAAAGAGTAGGAAGCTCTACGGCATACGCATTTTGCTGCGGTAAAAAGCTAAAGGCTAAAAAAGCCCCCAGCAAGGCAGCGCGTCTAAATAAATACAAGCCAAATGGCAGTAATAACAAGAGTCCGTATATACCGGCATCTATTCGCCAAAGTGCATGGCTTTGTTTTTCGTCTTTTAACAATTCGCTTTGCGCGCTTGGAGCAAATATATTTATGTCGTTATTGCTAGGTTGGTAACTGGCAAATTTACCGCCGCTGCTTGATGCTAAATTTTTAAGCTGAGTGGCATTAAGTGTAGGTACTACAATTTGGCCGTATCTGTCTTTCAAAAAACCACCTTCAGGTAATTTTATCGGTGCGCCTTGAGCGGTACCTACACCATATATATTTAATCTATATTGGGTGTTATTGGTAAAGCTACTCACGTCGCTTTGTTCTTGTTGGTCAATACCGTCGGTCACTAAAATAATGTCGCCATCAATATAACCCGCTTGCGTTAATAGCTCTTTGGCCATATCAAGACCGGCTAAAACGTTTGAGCCTTTGTCTGGCATTATTTCAGGGCTTAAGCTTGGAATTAAATTACTGAGTGTTGTGGCGTCGTTTGTTAGTGGCGATATTATATAGGCCGTGCCTGCGTAAGCTACAAGCGCGGTATCACCTTCTTTAAATAGCTCAATCATATCAAGCGCTTTAAAGCGTGATTGCATTAAACGATTTGGTAAAATATCGGTGCTGTACATTGAGTACGACATATCCATAACAATTACACGGGCACTTTTACTTTGAAATACAGGAACTTGTTTTTTCTCAAAGCTAGGCCCAGCACTAAATAAAATGCCAAGGCTGCAAAACAAAGCAACTAACCAAAGTGGTTGGCTGGCTTTAGTGTTTGCTTCGCTCATTATAAATTGTGCTAAATGCGGTGCAATTAGCTGCTCACTAGTCGTTTTTTTATCCTTAATTAAGGCGACAAAAAATAATGCCACAGCAGGTATGAGTAACCATAAAAGAGCGGGGCGAATAAATTCAAAATCCATTAGTTTGGCTCCTTTAATGCACGCAGTGTACTAAGCATTACTTTTAAGCTAATAAGTAAAATAGCGATAAGTAACGGGTAGTAAAATAATGAGCTTTGTGGGCGAAATGTTTGCTCGTCAGCGCTAATAGGTTCAAGTTTATCAAGCTCTGCGTAAATTTGTTGAAGGCCTGCTACATCTTTGGCTCTAAAGTATAATCCGCCAGTTTGCTCGGCAATCTTTTTAAGTAAGCTTTCATCTAAATTACTGCCACTAGAGCCACCCATATTAAAGAGGCTAAAACCGCGCGGATTATCTGAGCCAACGCCAATGGTGTACACTTTAATACCTTCTTCGCGGGCTAGCAGTAAGGCATCTTCTGGGTTTAGGTTACCAGCGGTGTTTTGTCCGTCGGTTAATAGCACCACAATACGATTACTTTCATCTTTATTGGCAAAGCGCTTTACCGAAAGACCCAATGCATCACCAATGGCTGTTGCGCGTCCCACTAAACCAATTTGCGCTTCACTGAGCATTTTACTTACTGTTTTAACGTCGCGCGTGAGGGGGGTTTGTAAAAATGCGGTGTCGCCAAATAATATCAGCCCAAGCCTGTCGCCTTGGCGCTGCTCTATAAAATCACTGAGTACGGCTTTTACCATGGTAAGGCGGTCAACATATTGGCCATTGTAAGCCATGTCTTGCTCGGTCATAGAGCCTGATAAGTCAACAGCTAGCATTATATCGCGGCCTTCGTTTGGCAATGAGATTGGCTCATCTAACCATGTTGGATTGGCAGCGGCAGTCACAAGTAATAACCAAATTACCCACTCAAAAGGATTTAAACGTCGTGCGAGTGGCTCAATACTTTGGCTGGTTAAATTGTGCTTTGCAAAACTGGGTATACGTAAACGCGTACTGGCATTACTTGCTGCGGGTTTTAATAGTAAAAGTAATAAAGGTAAGGGTATTAATAAAAATAACCATGGCCAGCTAAATTCAAACATGTACTGACTCCTTTATTTTAAATTGCTTAATACCTTGGCGAAATTTTTCGCACAGTGTTGTATCTTTTTGGCTGGGATTATATAGGCTTAGTATTTCTTGTTCTGTAAAGTTCAAACCGGTGAGTGTATTAAGTGTTGTGCACCATTTAGAGGTAGATTGCGCAGCAAGGCGCTTGTCGTAATATTCAATCACTAAACGTTTTAAAATAATATGCAGTTGCTGAGGATTTTGCTCACTTTGGCTTAATTGTATTGCGTAGCGTTTAGGCTTTTTAAATTTATGTTTTTTGTAAAATATATAAATAGCCGCGCACAGTGCTAAAAACAGCAGTGCAATAATAACCCACCAAGCAGGGGCGAGTGGCCACCAATTAACTTGGTTTGGCGCTATTATATCGTGCAGGCCATCGAGTGGATTGGTTTGCATGGTTATTTTCTCACTAATTGCAGCTCAAGCGGTGTTGCTGCATTGAATGATATTAAATTAAGACCCGATTTAGTTAAGCGATTAAAGCGCGTACTAAATGCTTGCTCAGCATTTTTAGCAAAGCGTTCTCTAAAGCTGTTATCCATTAATGGTAGGGCAAAGTCTTGACCATTTGCATTAACGGTGACTGCTTGCTTAAACGCAGGTAACTGATGCTCAAATGGATCGCTTATGTGGCAACCAATCAGCTCGCAGTGGCGGCTTAATATTTCGAGTTGCTTAAAGCTGGCATCATCCAGAGCATTAAAATCAGACACTAAATACACTAAGCTGCCTGGTTTTGCTAAATGGTTAAGGCGCTTTAGGTTATCGCTAAAGTTGTTAGGGGCTGTTTTATCAATGTTGTTGAGTGCTTGCTGGTGGTTGTCGCATAAATTATGACAAAGCTTAAGCACGGCTTTTTCACGGGCGCTGGGCTTTAACTCCAAATGCGAGTGCTGATTAAACACAATACCGCCAATTCTATCGCCGCGCTGACATGCCGACCATGCAACAAGAGCGCTTATATGCGCAGCTTGCACCGACTTTAACAGTAACTTTGAGCCAAACAGCATTGAGTTTGAAAAATCAGTGAACACAAACACAGGGCGTTCTTTTTCTTCTTGAAAGAGCTTTGTGTGAGTTTCGCCGGTACGCGCAGTAACTCGCCAATCAATAGAGCGAATATCGTCACCTTGCTGATAATGTCGGACTTCGGCAAATTCCATTCCCCGGCCTTTGTGCGGTGCAAGGTATTGCCCTGTTAAGGTATTTTTTATTTTTACCTTAGGGGCAAGTTCAAGCAATTGCGCTTTGGCTTTGTAATACATCAGCTCTTTGAGTGCTAAATTAACACCGTGGCTATGGCTCTGTTTGAGCCATGCTTGGGATTCTAATTGTTTTTGCATAACTTATGGTACGGCTACAAGTTCAACTATACGGCTTATTACTTGATCTTTAGTAATGCCATCGGCTTGGGCTTCGTAACTTAAAATAATGCGGTGACGCAGTACGTTATGCACAACAGCTTGAATGTCATCAGGTGCTACAAAGTCACGGCCTTGAAGCCATGCATGAGCACGAGCACATTTATCAAGTGCTATTGTTGCACGCGGACTTGCACCAAACTCAATCCAGCTACCTAGTTGCGCATCTAATTTAGCGCCTTCACGGGTGGCAATAATAAGTTGTACTAAATATTGCTCAAGTGGCTCTGCTAGATAAAGGCCTAATATTTCTTTACGAGCTGCAAATAAATCGCTTTGACTAATTTTTTGCATTACTGGTTGTTGCTCGTTAAGCGCTTCGCCACGTGTTAAACGTAGTATATCAAGCTCATGCTCTGCGCCAGGGTAGCCAATACTTAGGTGCAGTAAAAAGCGATCCAGCTGGGCTTCTGGTAACGGGTAAGTCCCTTCTTGCTCTAGCGGGTTTTGTGTTGCCATAACTAAAAATAGTTCGCTAAGCGGATAGGTGTTTTTACCCACGGTCACTTGGCGCTCTGCCATGGCTTCTAATAGTGCTGATTGTACTTTGGCTGGTGCACGGTTAATTTCGTCAGCTAAAATTAGGTTGTGAAAAAGAGGACCTTTTTCAAATACAAACTCGCTAGTTTGTTGGCGGTAAATATCGGTGCCTGTTACATCAGCCGGTAATAAGTCTGGCGTAAACTGTACGCGCTGAAACGATCCTTCAATACCTTTAGCAAGTGCATTAACTGCACGTGTTTTTGCAAGCCCAGGAGGGCCTTCTACTAATAAGTGACCATCAGCTAAAATAGCAATAAGTAGCGCTTGTGTAAGCTCTGGCTGGCCAATGATTTGTGTATCTAAGTACGTTTTTAATTGTGAAAATGCGTTAGCTGCCATAATAAGTGGACTGTCCTCGTCAGCTGGGTTTGTACCTAATAGTGTTAGGTGATAAATACTGACCTATTTATAAGGTTTATAATTGGGTAACTCAAGAGTTAGACTGTATTTTTTAAAATAGTTCGTTATTTTTTAACGATTTTTAGCGTACCACAAAACTTTGTAAATGCGTCTAAAAAAGCCTATTGTGATAGTCGTAATTAAACACTGTTTATATAAATTTGTGTTTTTCTATTGGCTTTAGCACACGGGTTGTTTAGAATCGAGGAAAACAAACAGGTCAGACCTGTCAGCGGGAGAGCATAAATGTCTGAGCAAAACATACTAAAAACACCAAAGGGCGACCGTATTGCCATAGTTAGCGGCTTACGTACACCTTTTGCAAAGCAAGCAACAGCGTTTCACCATGTACCAGCACTTGATATGGGTAAGTTGGTGGTTAACGAAATGCTTGAACGATTAAATTTCAATAAGTCAGAAATTGATCAACTTGTATTTGGTCAAGTAGTACAAATGCCAGAAGCGCCAAATATTGCACGTGAAATTGTATTGGGCACAGGTATGCCAGTATCGGTTGATGCATATTCTGTATCGCGCGCATGTGCTACCAGCTTTCAGGCTATTGCTAATGTAGCTGAGTCTATTATGGCGGGATCTGTAAGTGTAGGTATTGCAGGCGGCGCAGATTCGTCATCAGTATTGCCAATCGGTGTAAGTAAAAAGCTAGCAGGCAGCTTAGTTGATTTAAATAAAGCGCGTACGCTTGGTCAGCGCTTAAAAATATTTTCAAAACTGCGTTTAAAAGATTTATTACCAGTTCCACCTGCGGTTGCAGAGTACTCAACAGGCCTTTCAATGGGACAAACTGCTGAGCAAATGGCTAAAACACATAATATTAGCCGTGAAGATCAAGATGCATTAGCACATCGTTCTCACTCACTTGCAACGCAAGCATGGGCTGATGGAAAGTTAAAAGATGAAGTAATGACGGCGCATTTACCGCCATATAAAAGCTTCATTTCAGAAGACAATAATATTCGTAAAAACTCAACGGTTGAAGGCTACGCTAAGCTTAAACCGGTGTTTGACCGCCAGCACGGTACAGTTACCGCAGCAAATGCAACACCATTAACAGATGGTGCAGCGGCAGTGCTTATGATGAGCGAAAGCAAAGCAAAAGCATTGGGTTACGAAATACTAGGTTATGTACGCAGCTTTGCATTTTCAGCAATTGGTGTAGAAAAAGACATGCTAATGGGCCCAGCTCATTCAACACCTATTGCACTAGATAGAGCGGGTATTACCCTTGCTGATTTAGATTTAATTGAAATGCACGAAGCGTTTGCATCGCAAACACTTGCCAATATGAAAATGTTTGCTTCAGACAAATTTGCACAAGAGCATTTAGGTCGCAGCAAAGCAATTGGCGAAATTAACATGGATAAGTTTAACGTTAACGGCGGCTCTTTAGCATATGGTCACCCATTTGCAGCAACAGGTGCACGCTTAATTACGCAAAGCTTACACGAGCTTAAACGTCGTGGTGGCGGTTTAGCATTAACAACAGCGTGTGCTGCTGGCGGTTTAGGTGCAGCCTTTGTATTGGAGAGCGCGTAATGACAGATTCAGTATTTAATTTAGCGGTAGATGAAAATAAAATCGCCGTGGTAACGATTGATGTGCCGGGTGAGAAAATGAATACCCTGCGCAGCAGTTTTGCCGATGATTTAAAAGCATTACTAGAAGACGCTAAGTCGCAAAATGTAAAAGGCATGGTATTTATAAGCGGAAAAAGCGATAACTTTATTGCTGGCGCCGATGTGAAAATGCTCGATAGCGTTCAAAAGCGTGAAGATGCTTTAGCTATTAGCGAGCTATGTCATCAAGCGTTTTTTGATATGACAAAACTGCCATACACAACAGTAAGTGCGATTCATGGCGCTGCATTAGGTGGTGGTTTAGAGTTTGCTTTAGCATGTGATTACCGTGTTGGTACCGACAGTGATTTAACAAAAATTGGCTTACCAGAAGTACAACTTGGTTTACTTCCAGGTGGCGGCGGCACCCAGCGCTTAACCAAAATTGTTGGTATTCAAAAAGCACTTGAGTGGATGCTAACAGGTAAACAAATTCGCCCTACGCAAGCTAAAAAAGCAGGCGTGCTTGATGATTGTGTACCGCACAGTGTGCTGCTAAAAGTTGCAAAAGAATTTGCCGCGAAGAAAAAGCCACAAGCAAAAGAGCCAAAGCTCGACAATATTAGTAAATTACTAGAGTCAAACCCGTTTGGTCGTAACTTTATCTTTAAAAAAGCAAAAGAAAACGTACTTAAAAAAACGGGCGGGCACTACCCAGCACCACTAGCTATTATTAAAGCAGTGCGAGCTAGTGTAGAGCTTGATGAGCTAAAAGCGTATAAAACAGAAGCTGAAAGCTTTGCAACACTTGTAATGAGTGACGAATCGAAAGCGCTTCGCGGTATTTTCTTTGCAACGACTGAAATGAAAAAAGAGTGGCGCAATGATGACGCACCCGCAATAAGCAAAACTGCTGTTTTAGGTGGTGGACTAATGGGCGCAGGCATTGCGCACGTAAGTGCTGTTAAAGCTAAAGTACCGGTACGTATTAAAGATGTAGCAGAGCAGGGCATTAGTAATGCAATGAGCTACACCTATAAAATTTTAGATAAGCGTCTTAAGCGTCGTATTATGTCTAAAGCTGATGTGCAGTTAACGATGAACCGTATTACAGGTACAACTGACTACAGTGGCTTTAAACACATTGATTTAGTAATAGAAGCGGTGTTTGAAGACCTTGCACTTAAGCAAGGTATGGTTGCAGACGTAGAGCAGCAATGCCAAGCAAATACAATTTTTGCAAGTAACACGTCATCATTACCAATATCGCAAATTGCAGCGCAGGCAGCACGTCCTGAAAATGTAATTGGCTTGCATTACTTTTCACCAGTGGAAAAAATGCCATTAGTGGAAATTATTCCACACGAAGGTACGTCTCAAGAGACCATTGCCCGCGTTGTTAACTTTGCACGTAAGCAAGGTAAAACGCCAATTGTTGTAAAAGACATGGCCGGTTTTTACGTCAACCGTATTTTAGCGCCTTACTTAAACGAAGCTGCTAACTTAATGTTAGCAGGCGAGCCAATTGAAAAGATTGATGCAGCGCTTGTTGAGTTCGGTTTTCCGGTAGGCCCGCTGGCTCTACTTGATGAAGTAGGTATTGATATTGGCTCTAAAATTGCCCCAATTCTTGAAAAAGAATTAGGCGAGCGTTTTAAAGGCCCTGATGCATTTATGCGTATGATTGATTCAAAACGCCTTGGCCGTAAGTCTGGTCGTGGTTTTTATGAATACGATAAAAAAGGCAAAAAGGTTGATGAGTCAGTTTACGAACTATTGGGTGTTACCCCGGCTCCACGTTTAAACAAGAGCGAAATTGCTAAGCGTTGTGTATCGCAAATGCTTAACGAAGCAGTACGCTGTTTAGATGATGGCATTATTGCCAGCCCACGTGATGGCGATATCGGTGCAATATTTGGTATTGGTTTTCCACCATTTTTAGGTGGCCCGTTTAGCTATATGGATAAATTAGGCGCAAGTAAAATAAGCTCTGATATGTCTACATTAGCTAACAGCGATGCTAACTTTGCACCATGTGAATCACTGGTAACAATGGCAAGCTCTGGTGCTACTTTTTATAACGCAACACATGTTGAGGTTGTAGCTCCTGAAGTACAAAGCACTGAGTCACAAGAGCAAAGTGTAACTGAGCCTGAAGTTACCAAAGAGATTGAAACGAAAGAATAAAGTTTCTGCTATCTAAAAAAACCGCATTTAAATGCGGTTTTTTTATAGTTTTTATAAATAAATGAGGAGCTTAATGACATTATTTACACAAAGATTGAGCATATACCAAATGGAAGAATCTGATTGGCCTCTTTTTCTTGCGCTTCATCGCGATCCTCAAGTCCTCAAGTATTGTTTTGATATGCCAATGGAGTCACTGGTAAGAAACCGCTTTGAGATACGCTTGCCTAAGTGGAATGCTAAATCACGTCATCCCCTGTGTTTACTCATTATTAATAATCAAACAAAACAACCTGTGGGTGTTACAGGTTTTGCCTATGACGGAGAAACCGCAGAGCTTGGTTATTTATTATTGCCAGAGTATTTTAATAAAGGCTACGCGACAGAATCCCTAAGAGCTGTGATTGACTGGGCTTGGAAAGAATGTGGTATTAGGCAGTTTAAAGCAGTCGTAACGCGTGGCAATATTGGTTCTGAAAAGGTGCTTGGTAAGTGCGGTTTAACCCATACCGATACACTTTTTAAAGTGCATACAATAGGCGAAAAGTTATATGACGATTTAATTTATACGCTTAAGGTGTAGGGTTTTAATGGGCTAGTAGCCTAGCCCAAAAAGTGTTTACAAGTGAAGTGAAATAGCTTTTCGGTCTTTTTCTGGCATGTTTTCTACGACTAAATTAAATGAGTTATCAATCATTCTCTCAATTTCACCTTGTGGAATTGTGCCGTCTAAAATTACTGTGTTCCATAAGCGTTTATTCATATGGTAACCAGGGATCACTGCCGGGAAAATATCACGCAATGATATTGCTTCATCAGGATCGCACTTTAAGTTAAGCCACCAAATAACCTCACCATCATCATTAGTTTGACCGTCATTGCCAATAGCAAGAGTCGCAAACATTTTATGATTCACTTTATATACATCAACCTCTTGCGCAAATGGTTTTGTAACCTGAACAAGTGGTTTTTTAACTAAATACTCATGTACTTTTTTCTGGTCCATGATCCATTCCTTGAAGTCATACTCGGTAAAGCTACCATAGCAGTTTTTTTCACATTTGATTATATGTATTTTAGTATAAATTAAAATTTTACAAGCTAATACAACATGTAGCGTAAAACCAACGTAATTTTAGTTGAACAAAATCCAGTTCGTGGTATGTTTCTGGCAATCAAAAAAATAATAGGAATTCACACATGCCAAAGGCGAGTGATGTTAAAAAAGGTACTGCTATTGACTTCAATGGCCGCGTTTTAGTTGTAAAAGATATTGTGCGCTCTGTGCCGCAAGGTCGTGCTGGTGGTAGTTTATACCGTATGCGTTTATACGATGTGGTAACCGGTGGTAAAGTTGACGAAACATTCAAAGACAGTGACATGCTAACGCTGGCTGATTTAACACGCCGTGAAGTAATGCTATCGTACATTGATGGTGACGAGTATGTGTTCATGGATAATGAAGATTACACGCCTTATAACTTAAGCAAAGATGCTATTAGCGAAGAAATTTTATTTGTTAATGAAGAAACACAAGGCGTACACGTAATTGTTATTGATGGCGCGCCAGTAGGGCTTGATTTACCGTCAAGTGTTGAACTTGTTGTTGAAGAAACAGACCCATCTATCAAAGGTGCATCTGCGAGTGCTCGTTCAAAACCTGCACGTATGTCTACTGGCTTAAATATTTCTGTGCCAGAGCATATTTCAACAGGTGACCGTATCCGTATTAATACTGTTGAACACAAATTTATGGGTCGTGCTGAAAAGTAACGCGTAAATTATAATTTTAAAAGCCGAATCTGTGTTTAACAGCTTCGGCTTTTTTGTGCGCGCGGGGGATTTGTTGCTTTAAATTTAATCACGTTAGCGTTAGAATAAGTGCCGTATTTTTGAGCAACTTTAAAGGGTGATTTTGTTTATAGTTTTACTAAGCAGTGCATTTATAGCTTTAATGTATTTAGAAGCCATTAAAAAAGGTATGCCAATTAAGCGATGGCTTATTTTAGGCGGTTTACTTGGGCCTGTGGCCTGGTGCTTATTTAATCTACATTATCGCCGTGCTTTAGTAAGAAATGTAGGTATAAATGCGTGTATATGGCGCCCTTAATTTATCGACGCCACATTTTTATTTTTTCTAATTAAGCTTGGGGCTGCTTTAGTTTGTTGCTGCTTTAAAAATTCAGTAAATTCACTTTTTGATAGTGGCTTAGAATAGTAATAACCTTGTACTGTTTCGCAATTAAGCTTTTTAAGTATATCAATTTGATGAGCTTGTTCTACACCTTCAGCAACTACATGCAAATCAAGGTTATGCGCAATAGTGACTATTGAGTCGACCATATTACGCCCACGTTCGTTGGTCATGTCATCTATAAATGCTTTATCTACTTTAAGTGTATTAAGCGGAAATTGCTTTAAATACGCTAATGATGAATAACCAGTACCAAAATCATCCATTGCTAAATGAATACCTCGGGCACTTAACGAACGCATAATTGCAATGGCTTCTTTAGGGTCGTCCATTACAGTACCTTCTGTTATTTCAAGCTCTAAAAAGTAAGAAGGTAATTCGTTTTTTTGCAAAATAACGTCAATACGAGAAGTTAAATCGGGGAGGCTAAATTGCTTTGCTGATAAGTTGACAGCTACTCGGCCGCTAAATAAACCGCTATCTAGCCATTCTTTTACGTCTCTGCAGGCTTTGTTTAATACCACTTCACCAATTTCAATTATTTGGCCAGTTTCCTCGGCTATAGGTATAAAAACTCCCGGACTAATAATGCCTTTTTTGGGTGTAATAAAGCGCACTAATGCTTCCATTCCGGTTAGCTTGCCTGTGCGAATATTCATTTTTGGTTGGTAGTACACTTCAAAATGGTCTTCTTTTAAACCAAAGCGCATGAGGTTTTCAATTTGCAGTCGTTTAACGGCTTGACGGTTCATCGTGTCGTTAAAAAATAAGTAGCTGTTACCTTTCTTTTTAGCATGATACATCGCGGTATCTGCATTTTTTAAAAGCAGTTCAGGCGTATTACCGTCTTCTGGAAATAATACAATGCCTACACTTGAGGTGATTGCCAGTTCGTGGCCAGCCATTTTAAATGGTGTAGCAATGGCTGCTAAAAACTGTTTTGCCATACGTGTAATTACATGTATGTCGTTAGTGTCAGACATTACAAGAGCAAACTCATCGCCGCCTAAACGATAAAATACATCATTTTCGCGGGTTAGTTTATTTAAGCGCATTGCTAGTTTAGCTAATAAGCTGTCACCTAGTTGATGCCCTAACGAGTCATTTATTTTTTTAAAGTTATCTAAATCGAATACAAGCAAGGCGTGATGCGAGTTGAGCTTTACTAGCTTTTGCAAATCAGTAAAAAATAAATTTCGGTTAGGCAGACTAGTTGTGCGATCTCGATTCGATAAGTTATGTAACTGCGATTCGGCTTTTTTACGCTCTGTTAAATCTGAATAAACAACGACATAATTAGTTATTTGATTTTGATCGTTTTTAATTTCATCTATCGATATTTCTATAGGCAATAAAACACGCTCACTATTACGAAGCTTCACTTCTTGTTGGATATGTTCGCGCTCTTTTACTATTTCAATAATTCTGTTTGTGTAGCTTGGCTCATACCCAGATAGGTTGAAATCTTTTCCTAAGTATTGCTCGCGTACGCCACCAAACAAGGTTAAAAAACTCGGGTTTATATCAACCAGTTTAAAGTTTTTATCGTAAATTGCTAAGGCGTCAGTGAGTGATTCAACACATTTAGCAAAAAGGTTTAAGCGCTCTTCCGTTGATTTTAACTGTGATATATCGCGAACGGTACCTGTCATTCTAAGGGGTGATAAGTTGGCGTCTTTTTCAATTATTTTTCCGCGATCGAGTACCCAATGCCAACGACCAAATGTATCTTTGATTCGGTAGGTGGCTTCAAAAAAAGCAGACTGCTCTGCAAAGTGTACTTTTAACAAGTGCTCAACGTTATTAATATCGTGAGGGTGAATAAGGCCTTTGTTTGGCGGAAACCCCATTAAGGTAGTCGAATCCATTAAGTACTTATCGTTAATACGAATAACTTCGCCTGTTTTTATGTTCCAGTCCCAAAGTGTATCGCCGCTACCTTCTACAGTACTTTTAAGGCGTTTTTCCGAAAGACGGAGTTGACGGCGTGAGCGTCTAAGTTTGTGGATTACAAATAACAGGTAGGGCAAAGCAAGCGCTATAATGGCGCTTGCTAGTATAAGTATATTGTCGGAGTTGTAATTAAATGATGACTCAAAGGCAAAAAGCTCAAATGAGTAAGCAAGTACTACAAGCATGCTTAGTTTTATTATTATTTTTATCATTTTTTTATTACTTCTAATTTACAAATGATAATTTAAAACAAGCTAAACCTAGTGTCAAAGAGATTGAGAGTAAACGGGCATATTTTGAGATTTATTGACTTTTGCCGAGCTTAAAAGCTCATATCTTGGTCTATTATCATCAAATAGGCTTAGTGCATAAACTTTTAGTTCTTTTAGGGTTAGCGCATTTAAGGCATCTAAAAGTCGTTGTTGCATATAAAATTCATGATCTCTGTTACCAATAGCAAGCCATAACCGTTGTGAGCGCAGGCGCAGGTTTTTATCTTTTTCTGCAATATGAGTACTAAGGCCGTGTTTTTGCTGTTGCCAATCGTTTTCATCAAGTGCATCAATATTATCAAGGTAGTTTTTAATAAAACGGTTATGTCGATGCAATAATGTTTTTGCATCAAACTTAGGTGACTGCACATAAAATGCTATACCAGCACGCGTGTTAAATGGTGCATAACCAGCGCCTACTAAATAACCAAGTTGCTGTGTAGTTCGTAATTCATTAAAGTAATCTTGATTAATTAAATGATTTAACGCCATCATTTTTACTTTTTCGGCCACGCAATCCGTTTGCGCTTGATAGTAAATAACCATTGCATGGTCGTTACAAGGAAGCTCTAACTCGTAGCGAGTTACTTTTTTAATTTCAAAAAGAGGGCGTCTTAAATCTTCAATTATGGTTGCGTTTTTTAAGTGATTTGCGACCTTTTTTTGAAAGGCTATTGCATCACTTTGCTGCCAGTTACCATGTAAAAATGATTCAACATGTAGTGCTTTAAAAAAGTCTGTTCTGAACTCATTAAATTGCTGAAAACAGGTGTTTTTTAATGCCGATGCAAGCTCCCCAGGTTGTGGGTTCCAAGGCATTATTTTTGCGCCTAAAATGCTAAATAACTCACTGACTGGTTTGTTTTGGTTGCTATTGCGCCAATGCCTTACAAGCTGTTTTTTATATTCAGCAAAGCGTTTTGCACAGATCTCTACATTAAATAAAGCATCTATTAATTGATCAACAAGCTCTAACTGGCTAGATGAAAGCCCCGCGGTATGTAGAGTTAATCCACCTTGATGCGAGGTTAAGTGGTAGCTAAGTCCCGCAAGTTCTGCTGGATAAAATTGCTCGCCCACACTATCCATAAATAAATCTGTAAATAAGCGGGTGAGTGCCATATGTTTTACATCTTTTACGGCAAAATCAGAATCCATGGCCAAATAAAAATGGCCTTTAGCAACACGAAATGTGTTGTCTTGTTTAAACCAAAAGTCAAAACCGGGTTCTTTTACTAATAACTCGGGTTTTGTTTGTGGTTTTACGACATCAAATAACACCACTTCTTTTGTTAAATAAGGATTAGCTGTAGGTAGCAGCATTTCGCTCAACGGCTTATTTATCTCGCTAAGGGCATCAAGCCAACTAGGTGAAATATGTTCTACTTTATATGGTGTGTTGTACCATGCCGTTTTATGTTCAGGCTCTACATCTGGATGTATAAGTACGATGCGCATATTATGTGGCGTTAACCACTGCATGGCCATTTCGTGGGTCGCTTTTTTAAAGCCTTCCATTAAATAGTCGCCTTGCACGTAATTTGCTTCATCGTAATGCTGCATATTAATGCTTAAATTACTGACCCAATCAATTAAGCGTGATTTTTCTTGGTTATCGAATGCTATTTGTAATAGATTTTTTTTATCTTGATATAAGCGCGGCAATTTTTCGGTGTTATCGTTAATTAAACAAATGTATTCAAACACCATTTCAATAATATCTTCAAAGTATTCAATACCCTCATCGGTAAGCGCTAAGCTAATATTAAAATCTTTAAAGTTGCTGCCATTAATACCACCGCCAGCAGAAAGTGCATTGATCCAGCCTTGTTCTTTTAAAATAGAATAAAGAGAACCAGCGCCTTCATAGCCAAGTAAGTGGGCAATAAAACTTACTGTTTTATGGCGATAAAAGTCGTCAATATTAGGCATAGCAAAACTTATAATAAGTTTTTGCATATGCTTATGTGGCTCAATATGGAGTATTTTTCCTATGTCTTGTTTACGATAAAGTGGCTCACTGATCTCTGGCTTTTTAAGGTTTTTGTTGCCGTTAATTGCGCCAAAGTAAGTTTGAGTCCAGCTTTGTAGTGTGTCTAGTGTTTCGTTTGCGCAAATAACTAAAGTCATCCACTGAGCTTGGTACTGGCTATTAAAAAAGTCACGAAGCTCATCACTAATACAGCGCTCTCTGTCAGCTAAGGTTTGTAGGTTTCCTACAGAAAATTTAGCAAATGGATGAGCTGGATTTACCGTTTCTTTGTGGGCTTGATAAATACGGCGACCGTCGTCTTTTATTTTTAGTTTAAACTCGGCTTCAATTGCGTTACGTTCTTTTTCTGTTTCGGCTGAATTTAAAAGAGGCGCAATAAAAAAGCGGCTAAATTGGGTAAGTGCTTGTTCAAATTCTTGATTGTTAATATCAAAAAAGTAACAGGTATGCTCAGTGCCGGTCCACGCATTGGTGTTGCCGCCAGCTTGCGAAACAAAATTATTAAAACTACCTGAATCTGGATACTGGTCAGTGCCTAAAAAAAGCATGTGCTCTAAAAAGTGTGCTAGGCCTTGCCTATCAAGAGGGTCGTCAAAATGTCCGGCGTTAACTGCCATTGATGCTGCCGCTTTTGTAGAATCTTTATCTTGCACTAATAGTACTTTTAGACCATTGTCCAGTGTAAAGGCGCGGTATGCTCTGTTATCATTGCGGCTGATATTCAAATGATGCTCCTGAAACTAAACGTTTACTTGTTAACAACAGATGATGGCTTCAGGAAAGCGAAGTACAGCTTAAAGATTTACCTGAATCTCATGAAAGAACTATTTTAGAAATAAATAGATTTATATTGTTAATATAGCTGACAAACGGGCAAACTGGCTACTGTTTTATATTCTTTAATCGGTTGATTTTTTATGAAAACAATCCTAATAATGCGCCACGGCGAAGCAACACCCATGCAGGCTGATGATGCAGGTAGAAATTTAACCCAAGCAGGGCATGATGAAGCTGAAAAAATGGGCCTTTGGCTCAGTAAAGCACATTACCCTGATGCACTGTTAGTTAGTCCTTACATTCGAGCACAGCAAACAGCTGCAGGTGTGGCTAAAAATAACGTATTTAAATTTAGCGAAACCACGTCTGATATAATTCCCGAAGGCAAACCTCAAATTGCTGCTGACTACATCGAAACACTTATTGCTACTCACACCCAATGCAATACATGGCTTATAGTGGCACACATGCCTATTGTAAGTTACTTAGTGGACCAATTAAGCCCTGGCAATATGCCCATTTTTAATACGGGGGCTGTTGCTGTTATTAGTTACGATGAGCAAACCCAGCGTAGTAGTTATTTAAGTATAAATGCCCCAGAAAACGTTTAAATATAAATAATTGAGTAAAGTAAAATGACAATAGAACGTTTACAAACAGGTGCGCGCATGAGCCGCATTGTAAAACATAACGGCACTGTGTATTTATGTGGGCAGGTATGCGCCGACGCGCAAAAAGATATCAAAGAACAAACTCAAACTATGCTTGATAAAGTAGAGGCATTGCTTGATGAAGCGGGAAGTTCAAAAGAACATATGCTTAGCGCGACTATTTATGTAAAGAGCATGGAATACTTTGCTGATATGAATGCAGTATGGGATGCATGGGTACCCGAGGGTTGTGCACCAGCACGTGCCTGTGTGGAAGCTAAAATGGCACGTGATGCACTGCTTGTTGAAATTTCAGTAGTCGCAGCTTTAAAAGAATAATAGCTTTAATGACTCGCTCCCCCGTTGTACTTATCACAGGCTCTAGTCGAGGTATTGGCGCAGCTACTGCACTATATTTTGCAAAGCATGGTTATGATGTTTGCATTAATTATAAAGCTGATTTAGCTAGTGCGAAGCTAGTAGCCGATCAAGTCAGAAGCTCTGGCGTTAGGGCTCAAGTTATAAAAGCAGATGTGTCGAAAGAGGCAGATGTTTTGGCGTTATTTGACTTTATTGATAAAGAGTTAGGTCAACTTGATGTACTAATAAATAACGCCGGTATTTTAAAACCACAAATGCCTTTGTTAGAAATGAGTGCTGAGCGCATAAACGAAGTTTTGACTACAAATATTACCAGTGCTTTTTTATGTAGTCGTGAGGCAATAAAGCGAATGGGAAATGGCGGTAGTATTGTTAATGTTTCATCGGGGGCCGCTAAAACGGGCTCTCCTAATGAGTACATTGATTATGCAGCATCTAAAGGTGCAATGGACACATTTACTATTGGCTTGGCAAAAGAGGTGGCAAGTAAAGGTATTCGTGTTAACTCTGTTAGACCTGGGCTTATTTACACTGATATGCATAGTGATGGCGGCGAAAAAAATCGAGTCGATCGTCTTAAAAGTAAATTACCCCTTGGCAGAGGCGGTACACCCGAGGAAGTTGCTGCAGCAATTTACTTTTTAGCTTCGGAGCACGCTTCTTTTACAACGGGTAGTTTTGTTGATGTAGCCGGCGGTTTGTAAGCTAAAGTAATAAAGCTAGCCAAAACGTAAAGCTAATAACACTTAAGATAGTAGAAAGTACGACAGCCCCAGCAAGAGTAGCTTCATGCTGCTTTATTTGACTCGCAATAAGATAAGCATTTACGCCAACAGGGGACGCACTTAAAAGTACCAATACATTAAGTATTTGCGTGTCTAGCTTAAATACATAGGTGCCTACCAATAAAACTAACGCAGGCAATAAAAATATTTTTAAAATTGATGCTATTAACGCGGGTTGCCAATTTGCTGCTATTTTATAAAAAGCTAAATTAGCACCAAGTACAAATAGCGCACAGGCAATTGCTGGTTTAGCTAATAGATCCAAACTATTTGCTAAGTCGGTGAATAGTGTTACTCCTAAAATGTTTAATATAAGCCCGCATCCAATACTCAGTACTATTGGATTTAACACCATACTTTTTCCAAAGTGCGACCACGAAAATTTATCGCTGCTGCCTTTAGCGCCTATTAAAAAAGTAAGTGCAAATAACAATGTGCTATGAAAAGTAATGATCATAAACGCAATGGCTATCATCTCTTTGCCAAGCGATGCAATAACAATAGGAATACCCACTAACACCATATTTGAATAGCTAGAAGCAAGTCCAAAGACGCCGTGTTGTTGGTAATTTTTTAAATACTTTTTATTTAAATAAAAGCGGTCAATTAAAATACCCACCCCAAATACACTCAGAACCGGTATGTAAAAACTCAAAAATGCAAAAAGGCTAATGCTTTGCTGTAAGTTAATTTGCGACATATTTAACAATAAAAAAGCAGGCAAACTAATATAAAAAGTAAATTTACTTAAGCCTGCAATATGCTGCTTTTCGAAAAATTTTAATCGGCAACAGCTGTAACCAAACGCCACAATAAAAATGAGCGGAAAAATAATTGAAAAAATATGCACGAAGTTACATCCTAGTAATAGCTAAAGTTAGCGTCTAAATTCATCACTTTGCGGTAAATTAATTAGTATGAGTACTGCGCCTCTACCACCATATTCGAGAGGGGCTTGGTGCATCGCTATTACGTCAGGGTGCTGTACTAAGTACTGAGGCACTTTGTGCTTTAGTACGCCGCCGCCAATACCGTGCACTACACATGCACAATAGTAATGCTGCTTTTTACATTCGTGAATGAGTCCAGCGAGTTCATCTTTAGCAAGTTCTTTATTTAAGCCATGTAAATCTAGCGTCAAATCGGGTGCAAAGTCACCACGGCGAAGCTGTTTAGCTAGGAAGGTATCTTGGCCTGGTTTTACATATTTAACCGTGCCGTGGGTGTCTATATCGGGAATATAAACGTCTGAGAAGAAAAATTCAGATTGAGCCTGCTTTTTTTGCTGGGCAAATTGCTTAGCTTGTGACACCTTAGGCTTTGTATCAAAACGATGAGTATCTTGTTTAAATACTTTGGCGCCTGTGATCGTTTGACGAAATAAGCTTATGTCGTCATTGCTTAGGGACGAATGTGATGGAGTGTCTTTTTTCATAACTATTACCTAAACAAAAAAACGTAAAAACGCAGCGCAAAAGGCGGTACAATACTTAAATGAGGGGCAATTGTAATTTGCCCAGCGCAGATAGGCAATGCAATCGTCTTAAAGACTCAAAACAGTCAGTAAGCTAATACAGGTAAAAATATATGAGCGATTTACAAATAGAAGAAGCAACACTCGAAGAAGCCGTTGCAGAACTGTCAACTTTACATGACTGGTTACGTTGGACTACAAGCCAATTTGCAAGTAGTAGTATATTTTTTGGACACGGTACAGATAACGCATGGGATGAAGCTGTAAGCTTATTACTGCCTGCGCTTAGCTTGCCTGTTGATGCGCCAAAAGAATTAATGCACGCGCGTTTAACAAGCACAGAAAAAAACCGACTTGCGGGTCTTATTGCAGAACGTATTAACGACTGCACACCAGTACCTTACTTAACAAACATTGCATGGTTTGCGGGTATGCCATTTTATGTGGATGAACGTGTACTTATACCTCGCTCACCGTTTGCTGAGCTTATCAGCAACCGCTTTACACCCTGGCTTGAAGAGCCACAATCGGTTAACCGTATATTAGATTTATGTACAGGTTCGGGTTGTATCGCAATTGCACTTGCGCAAGCTTTTGAGCAGGCACAAGTTGATGCGGTAGATATATCGTATGAAGCGCTTGAAGTGACAGACATTAACATTAACGATTACATGTTAACTGATCGTGTGTTACCTATTCAGTCTGATGTATTTAGCGGTGTACCAGGTCAAAAATACGACCTAATAGTAGCAAACCCACCATATGTTGATGCAGAAGATATGGCTGACTTACCACGTGAATTTCATCATGAACCAGAGCTTGGGCTTGCATCAGGCCACGATGGTTTAGATGTAACCCGTACTATTTTAAGTGAAGCGAGTGAACACCTAACTGATAACGGTTTGTTATTTGTAGAAGTTGGTAACTCTATGGTACATATGGATGCACTGTATCCGGGCGCGCCGTTTGAATGGATTGAATTTGAACAAGGCGGCTTAGGTGTATTTGTAATTAGCAAAAAGCAGCTAGATGAGTATTTTGCAAAATAAGTAAAAAATGAATAGCCAAGCCGTGTGCTTGGCTATTGGTAGTCATTAGGAATGAGGAAAGTTAATGGCAGGAAATAGCATTGGACAGTTATTTAAAGTGTCCACCTTTGGTGAGAGCCACGGCGTTGCATTAGGCGGCGTTGTTGATGGTACTCCCGCAGGTCTTGAAATCACAGAGGCCGACTTACAAATTGATTTAGATCGCCGAAAACCAGGCCAAAGCCGTTATACAACGCAGCGCCGTGAAAGCGATCAAATAAAAATATTAGCAGGCGTTTTTGAAGGTAAAACCACAGGTACTAGCATTGGTTTATTAATTGAAAACACCGATCAACGTTCGCAAGATTACGGCAAAATTAAAGATGTATTTCGCCCAGGTCATGGCGATTACACGTATTGGCATAAGTACGGCCTGCGCGATTATCGTGGTGGCGGCCGTTCCTCTGCACGTGAAACCGCAATACGCGTAGCGGCAGGCGCTATCGCTAAAAAATACTTAAAGCAATTTCATGGTATTGAAGTTAAAGCATGCTTAAGCCAGCTAGGTCCTATTAAGGCGGAAACGTTTGATTGGGACGAAGTTGAAAATAACTTATTCTTCTTCCCTGATGCAAGTAAGCTTGAAGCGCTTGACGAATATATGCGTGACCTTAAAAAGCAAGGTGACTCAGTTGGCGCTAAAGTAAAAGTAGTGGCAAGCAACGTACCAGTAGGTCTTGGTGAGCCAGTATTTGACCGCCTTGACGCTGAACTTGCACACTCATTAATGAGTATTAATGCAGTTAAAGGCGTGGAAATTGGTGATGGCTTTGATGTAGTTGAGCAAAAAGGCTCTGAGCATCGCGACGAGCTAACCCCTGAAGGTTTTACATCAAACCATGCAGGTGGCGTACTTGCGGGTATTTCGACAGGGCAAGATATTATTGCTTCTATTGCGCTAAAACCAACGTCGAGTATTACCATCCCAGGTAACAGCATTAATACAAGCAACGAAGCGGTTGAGATGATCACCAAAGGTCGTCACGATCCGTGTGTGGGTATTCGTGCAATCCCGATTGCTGAGGCAATGATGGCTATTACATTAATGGATCATTTACTGCGCCAACGCGGACAAAATCCACATGTAAACCACGAACACGGGCCAATTAACGGCTCTGTGTAAGTATTTATAATTATAAAAAACGCGGACTACCGCGTTTTTTTATGTCTGTAATTTAGTTTAAAGCCTTTCAGGAGTTGTTCAAGTAGGCCCTATATACTGCAAAAAGGAGGGTAGTAATCATGAACGATAATATTAATGAACACTCACAAATGAAAGCCCAAGCTGCAATAGCCCGCTTAGAGCGATTCAGTAAGTTAACTGATAGCAGCATTGGCATTCCTTTTACTAAATTTAATATAGGTTTGGAGGCTGTGATTGGTTTAATTCCCGTTATAGGTGATGCCGCAGGGCTAATTTTATCAAGTTATGTGCTGATAGAAGCCCAGCGTTTAGGTGTGAGTAAACGTATAAAGACTAAGATGATTATCAATATGCTCATAGACTTTGTGGGCGGTTTAGTGCCATTTTTTGGTGATATTTTTGATGCCTTTTTTAAAGCTAACACGCGTAATACACAACTATTAAAAAAGCATTTAAACAAGCAGTTGAGTGAGTAATTAATAGCTTTAAGTAACAGTTAGCAAAGAGACTTTAAACAAAATGTTGTTGGTTGTTAAATCACCTAGTATGGTAGGAGCGTCTATTCACTTTGGTATTTACAATATGCAATTATTTATCGGTAATAAAAACTACTCTAGCTGGTCATTACGCGCATGGTATTTAATGAGTAAATTTGATGTTGAGTTTAGTGAAACCCAGCTAGTACTCGACACCCCCGACTTTTACAATGAACTAAAAAAGACCTTTGCTTTGCAAAAAGTCCCAGCGTTAATTGATGGCGATTTACAGGTATGGGATTCGCTAGCAATTTGTGAATATATTAACGATGCTTACTTATCAGGCGCTGCATGGCCAAAATATATTACCCAAAGAGCTAAAGCGCGTGCACTAAGCGCTGAAATGCATTCAGGCTTTGTGGCACTGCGCAGTGAAATGCCAATGAATATAAGAGCAACCCGTAAAGTAGACCTATCGAGCGAAGCACTAAAAGACATAGCCCGTATAGACGAAATATTTGCACAGCAACAAGATGTGTTTCCAAATGAGTGGTTTTTTGGTGACTTTAGTATTGCTGATGCCATGTATGTGCCTGTTGTACTGCGCTTAAAAACCTATCAAATTACGTTATCGCCAGAGGCACAGCAATATTGTGACTTTGTTATGCGCTGCCCAGTATTGCAAGCATGGATCACTCAGGCATTAACCGAGACCGATATTGTAGAGTGTGATGAAGCAGGAACGCCTGTATAATTATTGTTTTCTTATATGGCATGTTTTATACCTTAAAATCATAAGTTTAAACTAGGCAGCTCATGTATCTAAATCACCCAAGGTATGGCAATACACCAATAACTACCAATACCCCAGTGACAATAGAGGCGATAGAGAATGCGCACTGGCGTTACTCGAGCCTTAAATACTTCCCTAATACGGTAATATTGGCTGATATAAAAAAGCAAAACTATGCCATTTATCCTCGGGCACTTTATGTTGATATTGAAGAGAAGTGCGGGACTTGCTCTAAGGCATTTATTTTTTTTGCTCAAGAGCAGCAATATTGGTTTGAAACATTAAGATTTTGGGTCGATTCACACTGTACTCATTGCTTTGAATGCCGTAGACATGCCAGATATATACTAACTCTACGTAAACGGTACGATATGTTAACTAGCTTAGCCAATAAAACCTCAGGTGAAAAAACACAGCGTAAAGAACTTGGTAATACTCTTTACTGTTTAGGTATTATTAAAAATATCAATAAAGTGAAAGATTAGTCCGCTTATATTTTACTATCACGCCTTATTTTTACTTTAGTTGTAAAAGCCCGTACAATTCGTCTCGTTTTTACTGCGCAAAATAGCGCTATAACCGAGACTAATTAGCCTAATTTTATGCATCAAATAGCTGATCTAATTTCAATTTTTGAACGCACTTTTTATCAAAGTCATAATACATGTCTGATAAAAGGCGATTTTGAACCTGTGTATTTACCAGCAACAGAGCACGTGCCATATCACCAAGTTGTATTTGCGCATGGTTTTTACGCGAGTGCATTACATGAGGTTGCACACTGGTTGGTTGCAGGCGATGAACGTCGTTTATTAGAAGATTACGGCTATTGGTATTGTCCTGATGGGCGCGACAAACAAAAACAAGCTGAGTTTGAAAACGTAGAAGTAAAGCCTCAAGCTATAGAGTGGTTATTAAGCACCGCAGCAGGGTTTAATTTTAATGTGTCGGTGGATAACTTAAACGGCGAGCAAACATGTCGGTTTGATTTTCAGCAGCGAGTACATGCACGTGTATTATCGTTAATCGAAAATGGCTTTAACTCTCGTACAGAGTCACTTTTAAAAGCACTCTCTGATTTTTATAATACACAGTGGCCATTAACAGCGCAGCAATTTAATTGGCAACATCCGAAGGAGCTTTGTAATGGCGTTTAAATTAGGTTTAATTGTAAACCCAGTAGCAGGTTTAGGCGGAACAGTTGCCTTAAAAGGTAGTGATGGCGCACACACAGCCGCTAAAGCAATCGAATTAGGTGCAGAACCCAAAGCAAATAGCCGAACAAAAGCAGCGCTTGAAGTGCTATTGCCTTATAAAGAACGCTTAACCATTTACACCGTTAACGGTGACATGGGTGAGCAAACAGCAAAAGCCTTGGGCTTTAATGTAGAGGTTATATACAACACTGCTGCTATAACAACCCCAGACGACACAGAACAAGCAGCAAAAGTACTTAGAGACTTTGGTGTTGATTTAGTTTTATTTGCTGGAGGCGATGGTACAGCGCGTAATATTTGCCATGCAATCGAAGATACCATTCCCGTACTTGGTATTCCTGCAGGCTGTAAAATTCACTCTGGTGTGTACGCCATTACACCAAAAGCTGCAGGGCGCGTAGTCGAAATGCTGGTTAAGGGGGAGTTAGTTACCTTAGCTGATGCAGATGTAATGGATATAGATGAAGATGCCTTTAGACAAGGCACAGTAAAAGCAAAGCGCTACGGCGAAATGCAAACACCTAGCGAAGTACGCTATATGCAAGCGGTTAAAAATGGCGGTAAAGAAACCGACGAACTCGTACTTGCCGACATTGCTGCGCATGTTGTATCGCAAATGGATGAAGACACATTTTATATTATGGGTAGCGGCTCAACGGTTGAGGCCATAATGGAAGAAATGGGCCTCGATAATACCTTACTTGGCGTTGACTTAATAAAAGATCAAACCTTAGTTGCCCAAGATTTAACGGCTAAGCAATTACTTGAGTTTACTCATGAGCAAAGTACTAAGTTAGTCATTACGCTCATTGGCGGGCAAGGGCATATATTTGGCCGTGGCAATCAGCAATTGAGCCCTGCGCTTATACGTGCAATTGGCAAAGAAAATATTATTGTAGTAGCAACAAAAACAAAGCTACAAGCGCTTAACGGTCGCCCCCTTATTTGTGATACTGGCGACAGCGAATTAGATGATGAATTAACAGGTTATATTAAAGTAACCACCGGATTTAACGACCATATTATGTATGCAGTAGGGCACCAAAACCTTGAAAATACAGGTGCTCTGCAAAACCAGGAGATTTGTAAATGAGTTTAGTGAATTATATCGATGCAGCCCAGCAGTACTTCGATGATTTAGTAATAAAAGCAACTGACGATGAGTTATTTGCAGGCGGCTATTTACGAGGTCATTTTGATCTTGCAGTTGGTTATGCCGAAGTAGAAAAGCTGACAATCAGTATAGATGAGCTAAACGAAACTGTAGAGCAAAGCTTAGTTAAAGCATATCGCAATGGTGAGCTTAATGAAGAAGATAAAACATTAGTTGCACGCCTATGGGAAGAAGTTAAAGCACTCGCTTAACAGCTCTTTTAACACAATATAAAAACACGATTTGTTTATCACTATCGTGTTTTTTTGTACCCTTACAAATATTTTTTATTATAAAAAATAAACTCCAGACACAAAAAAACCTTGTCACTTTCGTGGCAAGGTTTTTTTATTAAAGAGTCGTTGCTTATTTAGCTGTGAAGCTTACTGGGCGACGTTCTTTACGAGGACCGGTACGCTTATCACCGCGTTGGCTATCGTCTTTATCTTTACTAAAGGTGCGCTTTTTGTCACCAGCTGGACGCTCAGAGCGTTCTGCACGTGGCTCAGCAGGGCCTTGATCTTGTGTAATTGTTAAGCCCATAGGACGTTTACAAATAAACACTTTTTGGAAATGATCAAGTACATCTTTAGGCATGTTTTGCGGCAATTGAACCGTACTGTGATTGTCGTGTAAACGAATATCACCAATAAACTTGCTTGAGATGTCAGCTTCGTTAGCTATAGCGCCAACAATGTTCTTAACCTGAACACCGTGTTCACGACCTACTTCGATACGGTAAGTATCCATAGGGCCTGCATCACGACTGTTACGTTCGCGAGGTTTACGCTCAGCGCGTTCACCACCACGTTCGCCGCCACGTTCGTTACGACGTCCACGGTCACCACCGCGATCATTGCGGTCGTTACTACGTGGGTTGCGATCGTTACGCTCGTTACGTTCACGAGGTTGAATCTTAACTTCTTCAACTTTAATTGGAGACTGTTGCTGTGCTAAACACAGTAACGCACCCGCTAAGCTTTCAAGAGGAAGTTCAAGTTTTTCAGCCATGTTAGTAGCTATCTCGTTAAAGAATGTAATATCTTTGTTTTCAAGCGCAATAGTTAATTTTGCTTGTAACGCTTCAATACGTTTTTCTTCAACGATTTTTGCAGTTGGTAATTCAACTTGTGCAATTTCAGACTTCGTATGACGAATGATATTTTTAAGTAAATAACGTTCGTTATGTTTTACGAATAAAATTGCTTTACCAGTACGACCAGCACGACCTGTACGGCCGATACGGTGAACGTAGGCTTCAGAATCTTGTGGTATATCGTAGTTGATAACTAAGCTTAAGCGGTCAACATCTAGACCACGAGCAGCAACGTCTGTTGCAATAACAACATTTAGCATGCCGCTTTTTAAGCGTTCTACAGTGCGTTCACGTGCTTGCTGGTTCATATCACCATTAAGTGGAGCAGCAGAGAAACCTTCGCGCTCTAATAACTCAGCAAGTTGTACTGTATCGTTACGCGTACGTACGAAAACAATAGCACCTTCATACTGTTCAGCTTCTAAGAAGCGAACAATAGCTTTATTTTTATGTACGCTTGCATTCCAAAACACTTGCTCAACAGATGATACTGTAGAGTTACGCGCAGAAATATGAACCTGTTCAGGATTGTTCATATACTTGCTGCTGATGTTTTGAATTTGCTTAGGCATAGTCGCAGAGAAAAGACATGTTTGCTTTTCGCGCGGTGTTTTTTCCATGATGCTTTCTACATCATCGATAAAGCCCATACGTAACATTTCATCGGCTTCATCAAGTACAAGTGCTTGTAGAGCATCAAACTTGATAGTGCCACGGTTAATGTGATCGATTAAACGACCTGGAGTTGCAACAATAACCTGAGCGCCACGACGAAGTGCGCTTAATTGGATACTGTAGCTTTGGCCACCATATAGTGCCAATACTTCAATACCACGAACATGTTTAGCATATTGTTCGAATGCCTCAGCAACTTGGATCGCAAGCTCACGTGTTGGTGTGAGTACAAGGATCTGTGGCTGTTTCACAGACGGGTCAATATTATTTAGTAATGGCAGTGCAAATGCTGCGGTTTTACCTGTACCCGTTTGAGCTAGTCCCAGTACGTCCTTTCTTTCTAGCAATAACGGTATACATTGAGCTTGGATTTCAGATGGTGTCTTGTAACCCAACTCTTCAACTGCCTTCAAAATTGCAGGAGAAAGATTTAGAGATTCAAACGTGACTGGTTCTGACATTAATACGCCTCAACGAATTTAAAGAGGCGCGCATTATATAGGATTCGCGAGGAAAATGCTTGTATAAATTGAAACTAATTTGTATGTATTTGATGTTGGTCGAAATTTAACCAGCTCAATATAGGGTTTATTAAACTGGTTAACATATTTAATACAAAGCTTATTTATACAAGCCTAGGTTTTCTTTTGCGTAAGCTTCAAATTCTGTAAATCCACCAATGTGATTTTGGTCTATAAAAATTTGTGGAACAGTAGGGCAAGGCTTACCCGCTGACTTTTCAAGGTCGGCTTTACTAATGCCTTCTTTAATTATGTCGATGTAACGAAATTTAAAGTCATCACGTTCATTTGATAATTGCTCAGCAACATCTTTCGCACGAACACAAAATGGACAACCTTCACGGCCAAAAATTACGGTTAACATAGCTTTCTCCTCAATTTGATTAATATCAGTTTAAATGAATGAAAAATTATTTAAAGAGAAAAAAATCGATTGCACCATTCTAATAAAAGCATAAATCATATTATGCATAGCAATATGATTTGCAAAATGCGAATGAAAAACCAGAGCCCTGTTTGTCTAATACTTAAGTCTATGAATGCAAGTGTGTTTATAAGAATTAATTTATGGCACATAACTTGATGATGTAGAGCTATACATTGGGTTAACGAGAATGCTTTATGAATACTAATAGTCACGTTTTAGAAATTATCCAAGGGGTAATAGGTAAATATTGTGAAACCCAAAGTCAAAAATTCTCTATTACCTTAATCAACAAGTTGCAATGTAACTACGTCTGTTTGCAAATTCCGCCAGAGCAAATGATTGCACAATGCGAGGCGTTTCTTACTCCGGCGCTAGCAGCAGTAAAGCAGTGCTTTTTATTGACGCTCGAAGCAAATATTCAGGGAGTTAGTATTCACTATCAGATTGATGATTCTGAACAAGTAAACACGTTGGATTTTCACGGGCTCTTAGCAACTAAAGAGTCTGTTAGTTTAGCGCTTGATGTTAGACAAAATGTAGACGTTTTAACTGATTGCGAAGCGTTACTCAAAAGCTGTTTAAAAATGTCAGCTAATACTCACGATCGTTTTGGTTTAAATTTTAAATTATTTAATAGCACGCTTAGAGAGTCTGCACAGCTAGAGGATTTACGCCATCTTAGTGGTAACGCATTAATTGATAAATTAAATAGTGACAGCTTAAATACATACATAAAGCTGTGCTCTATCAACGACATTTACGAGCTGAGCCAAGCTCATAAACTATCTAAAAAAATATTAGGCTGGCCATTTTTTGATACCGACTTAATTACTATTTTAACAACATTTCACACACAAACACGTTTATCGGTATTAGTAGCAGACGACAGCTTACCGAGCCAAATTGCTACAAAAGTAATGCTTGAAATGCTGGGCTGCTTAGTAACGTGTGCAGAAAATGGTGCCAGTGCATTAACACTTGCTCAAAATGAACCATTTGACTTGCTACTTTTAGATGAGCGTATGCCAGGAATGTTTGGTAGCGATGTGGCGCAGCAATTAGTTAGGCAAAATACACCTAATAACAATACTCCTAAAGTTATTTTAACGGGGTTAACAGGCGATGAGCAAATAGCTGAGTTGTTTGATAAAGGAATTACTCACTATTTACAGAAGCCAGTGACAAAAGCGGTACTTGAGAAATTTATTAAACCTTGGCAGTTAGCCTCTTAAATTGATTAATAAGGAGAGAGTTATGGATGATTTCTCTAAGACAGCACCTATTTTAATTGGTTTTCAAAACAATTACTTTTTGCCAAAAGGCATTTTGTATGACGAGGTTGAAGAGTCATCAAGAATTACTGGCGTGGGGGAAAATACACTCTATTTATTGACCTTCTGCGCAGAGCAATTTGCTTTAGTTATTAATACACCCATTCACTTTACGCAAAACTATAGCGAGCTTAAAAATCCGATTGGTATATTAGAAGTCATTGCGGTGGGGGCATTTAAAGCAGGTTCGTACTGTGCTCAAACCATTAAGCAGCTAGACCTTTTTAGTAATATTATAGAGGTGGTATTTGGGAAAAGAAGTTTAAATGCTTTTACACATATAGGTTTAGCCGAAAACATCAAAAAACATGGGGCCATTAATATAATTTTAGCGGGTACTGTGTCTTCTATCTGTATTGATTCAACTGTGCGCACTGCTGTTGCACTTGGTTCTAATGCCACTATTTTAAGTGACTGCACACCGAGACGCACTCCTTTTGAACAAGCATTCTACCGTGAAAAGGTTTCCCTTCTTTATGCACGAGTTTGTCAGAGTAATACTTTTATAAAGTATTGGAGAGATCATGAATAATAATGATGAGCTACAAGTTCAAATCCAATATGCACTAGTTGAAAAACTTTCCAATAGTAATCGACGTCAAGCAAAGCTATTAGCTATTTTAGATGAGTGTATTTTTGAGTGTGATAAACATTTGAATTTTACTTATATTAATGAAGCTTGGGAGAAGAAGTTAGGTTACTCAACCGATTCATTAATTGGCTCCAATATTACTAAGTTAATGAATTGCGATGATATTATGCATTTTGTCGCATACAGCTGTTGTTTACTAGAAGGGAAGCAGGCTCCCAGTGTAGAAATACAAATTAAAAGCAGCATCGGGCTCATGAACTGGTTTGAGTTAAGGTTAGTTTATGATGAAAAAAGCGGCTTTATAGGCTCGTTCTATGACATTCAACGTCATAAAGATTCTCAATTTTTGCTCACACAACAACAAAAATATGTAAAACGCTTATCGCTTGTTGCGAGCCATACAAATAACTTAGTAATAATTACAGATAAATTTGGCGTAATTGAGTGGGTTAACAATAGTTTTGAAGTACTTACAGGTTACACCTGTGATGAGGTTATAGGCACTAGCCCAGGTCAATTGCTACAAGGGCCAAAAACATGTGAAAAAAGTCGTAAGGTTATGTCTCACGCTGTAAAAAATGGGCTTCCTTTTCAAGTTGAAACCACAAATTACGATAAGAATGGTAACGTTTATTGGGTTGCTATTGATGCAAATCCAGTGCGAGATGATGAAGGTAAAGTAAAGCATTTTATCGCTATAGAAACTAATATTACGCAGCGAGTTAAAGCTGAACAAGCAATGGCAGAGATAGAATATAACTACCACTCTGTCGTAGATAATATTCCTGATATTGTTCTACGCCTTGATACATTTGGCAATTTATTATTTATAAATCAAGCATGGCAACGCGTCTTACACAGCAATGTAGATGAGAGTCTTGGCTTACCTATAATTAAGTTTATAGCAAAAGAAGATGTCGAAAAAATTAGTAGCACTTTGCTTGATTATAAACAAGGTAAGCGCGATATACGTCGCTTTGATATACGTTTGATTAATGCACAAGGCATAAATAATTGGGTTGAAATGACACTTACTCCCATTGTGGATGGCTACGAAAACGATTTGTTATCTATTGCCGCAACACTTGTTGATATACAAGAACGTATTGAAAGCGAGCAAATATTGCTTGAAGCTAAACATCAGGCAGAAACATTAGCTGAATCTAAAAGCCGATTTATGGCAAATATTAGCCATGAAATTCGCACGCCATTAAATGCCGTTATTGGCTCTGCAGATATTTTGCATCATACCGGTTTAACTTCTGAGCAAATGCGTTACACACAAATGATTAAAACAAGCTCTGATGCATTACTGAGTGTATTGGACGATGTATTAACGTATTCGCGTTTTGAAGCACAAGCTATAACACTCGATAATCAGCCATTTAGTATTGATACGTGTATTGAAGAAGCAATAGATATTATTACCCAAAGTGCTTTGCAAAAAGGGCTTGAGGTTGTTTTTGATTTTTATCCTGATGTCCCCGCTCAAGTAATTGGTGATCATGCACGTATAAGGCAAATAGCCATTAATTTATTAGCCAATGCGATTAAGTTTACTCAACAAGGCGTAATAACGGTGACCGTTAGATGTACTTACATTGGAGCCAATAATTTAAATCTTCATTTATCAGTAAAAGACACTGGAATGGGAATCGCAAAAAATAAAATAGAAAGTATGTTTATGCCTTTTATTCAATCAGATAATTCAATTACCCGAAAACATGGTGGTAGTGGCTTAGGCCTTGCGATATGTAAGCAAATTTGTGATGTAGTAGGGGGAGATATTTCGGTTAACTCTGAGCTCAATAAAGGGAGTGAGTTTATCGTTAATTACCCGTTAAAAATAGACACAACCGACTCAATATTGCGAGAGGGGCTTGCAGCACGAAGTAAAAAGCCAAGAGTATGGATTGTAGGACATAATCAAATTTTAAAAACCGCGTTGGAGCACACACTCACTCGGTTTTCTATCGCTTTTGAGCACTATGAAATATGTCCAGATATCCCTGAGTATGATAGTTTTCCTGATGCAATTGTATTAACTGATCCTCGAATGCTAGCCCAAACACGCGAGTGTATAAATACATATAACTCCCTTAATTCACCATGTTTACTTATCTTAGACTTACTAGGTGAAAGCTTATTACCGCAAAATCTTAACGACAGAGAGCTTAGGTTAAATGGCCCCTTTAAAGTATCGCATGTACCGCGAGCAATTAGTTTATTGGAAGAGCAGTTATTTCATTTAGATATTATATTTACTAATCGTGAACAAAAAAAAGCCTTAGAAAGCTCTTCAGGGTTAACTCAGTTGAATGGGACCAATGTATTGGTTGCTGAAGATAATACTAATAATCAAATAGTAATAAGACAGTTTTTAGAGCAAAAAGGTTGTCGGGTATATATTGCTAGCGATGGGCAAGAGGCAATAACGAAGGCTAAAAACAATAAAATTGATATTATTTTTATGGATATCCAAATGCCAATACTAGATGGGATCTCTGCAACCAAAGCAATCAGAAAGTTAGGTATAGCCACCCCTATAATAGCGCTCACAGCAAATGCAATTCATGGTGATAAAGAGCGATTTATAGAAGCGGGGATGAATGATTACTTAGCTAAGCCAATTGTAAGTGAGACACTTTATTTATTGCTTGATAAATATGCCCCAGAGCAGGTTATTGAATCTAAACATTTAAAGCTCTCTCGTTTAGCGCAAGTGTGGGAGAAGCTGAGCTGAGCAATGAAGGGCAATATAAAAAGTGGGTTTGTGTTGCATAAAACTTGATAAACGAAGAAATTAACCTAGTATTTTAGGAGTAAGTTAAATTTATTGTTTAGTATTTAATGAGTGTTTTTATTATAGTTTTTCAATTTGATTCGCAAATTGCAATTCAAAATAAAAATACAACGTTACGAATTATTTTTGGATTCTAAATTACATTTTTAATTTTATTAATACTTTGATTTTGTTGTTTATTTTATCTTTCGTTTGTTTTTGTTTAGTTGGCACGGCTTTCGCAACATATTAAATATCAAATCAAGACAATTTAGTTAAATTTTTAAGAGGTGCAATATGCAAACAAATACAAAAGCCAAACAACAACCTAAAAGTAATAATTGGGTACTTACACCTGAAATCATGGTTTTGTCTATTTTGCTTGTAGCTACCTTAGTAATAGGTATTACAGTTCTACGCGGTAGCGATTCTGTAGAGCCGTTAACGGACATACAGCCGATTACTTTTACACAAGCTGATGTTGAAAATGCACAGTCGATGAGTAATACGTTTGACTCGCAAAATACTAACTATGCACAACATGTAACAGCCCCTAAAAACGAAAATAATGACACTCTTTCAAACTAGAGACTTTTGCGCAGGTAACTATTTATTGTTGCCTGCGTTTTTTTTATGTTTCCTATCACCGTTTTAACTTTTTCTCCCTAGCTTTAAAATTACGTGTACGCTTTTTAATTCAAGCTGTGCGTAACCAAATTAGTCTTATCAAGCCTTTCTTTATACTCATCTTCAATTACTAATCCTTACTTTTAGCCAACAATTACTAACTGGTTTCTCTGTGCTGTTTGGGCTTGAGTAAGCTCTTATTTATTAATTTAGGTGCATTGCAAATTGAATTGCAAAATGCAAATAAAATGGAAAAATTTAAATACTCAAATAACTAAACTTAACCTTTTGAATTTGCTGTTTTTATTTTTGTTTTATTCACTTTCTAAATGGTCTGTAACTTGCTCTTGATTACATAAGTCACTAAGAGTGAAAATCGGAGCAAAACATGAATGCATTTAAGTACCTAGAATCAGAAAGCCCAGTCAATCTCGCAAGATGGCATGAGTTAGAAAGAATCATGTCGGATGCAATGCAAAATAATTATTTTAAAATGGTTTATCAACCGCTCGTATCATTAGGAACGGGAAAGTTGGTCGGCTTTGAATCGCTAGTAAGGTGCCAATCACCCCGCTTTGGTATTGTAGGCCCTGATGAGTTTATCCCTCATGTAGAGCAATCGGGAATGATTTTAGAATTAGGTGACTGGATTTTTGAGCAATGTTTGTCTGATTTAAAACAGATGCGACATTTTGGTATGACAGATATTGCTGTTTCTTTAAATATTTCACCGGTACAAATTTTAGATGGTGATGTGTTTTCAAAAGTAATGGCTTTGCTAGAAAAGCACCAAATACCACCACAAGCTATTAAAGTTGAATTAACGGAAACAGCGCTCATTCATAGTCCTGATAAAATAGCTAAGGCGTTTGAAAACTTCCATAAAGAAGGCGTAAAGGTGTGGATTGATGATTTTGGCACTGGGTACGCGTCTTTAGGTCTACTTCGTCAATTTGATATCGATGGTTTAAAAATTGATCGCAGTTTTGTAAGTGGTATTGCAACTAATAACGAAGACTTTACGTTATGTAGCGCAATTATTGCGATGGCTCAACGATTGGGCTTACAAACTGTAGCAGAAGGCATTGAAGAGAATGAGCAATTACAAATATTAGAACAACTTGGTTGTGATATTGCTCAGGGGTACTTGCTCGATAAGCCGCAAACATTAACAAAAAGTATTGATACCTGGGCTCTGTAATTGTTTATATTCATTTTGATTTGCAAAATGCAAAAAACAAATTACTCTTAAACTACAATTCTCACATTTTATTAGTGTACGAAGCTTTAACTTACACAAAGGTTATCTATGCCTATATCAGAGCAGTTTATCGATAAAAGTATTACGGAGCTAAATGTTTTAATTCAACTTGAAAAGGATGTTGGAATAAGCGTTTTAGCTCGATTGGTAAACTTATTTATCGATGAATTAGTTACTATGGCTAACCAATTAGATACGGCAATTAGTAATGCAGATATTATAAAAATTAGAGAAATAATGCATGTTTTGAAAAACTCGGCTGCCTTATATGGAGCCGCTCCTTTAGCTGCATTGGCAACACAGTTACACGATTCACCACCACCAACCACAGAAGAAAATTTGCACGCAGCGCTTGTTATTAAGCATAACTTGGATAAAACCCGAGATGCATATCAAATAATGAGTAAGAGTATAGCTATCTAGGAGAAAGCCGTGTCAGATATAATGGGTAAAGGCCTTGTTTATATTGTTGAAGATAGCATCGCAAGTGGTGCTTTGTACGCAAGTCAGCTAGAGCAAGTAGGTTTTGAATGTAAGCATTTCGCAGATGGATATTCTGCTTTGGTCGGTATTAAAGAAAAAATGCCTGCGGTGATAGTACAAGATGTATGCTTGCCTGATATAAGTGGGCTTGAAGTTTTACAATTTGTAAATAAACAAAAAAATCCTGCTAATGTAGTCATGATCACCTCAAATAGTTCTATTGATATTGCAGTGGAAGCTATGCGTTTAGGTGGCTTCGATTTTTTAGAAAAACCCTTCACAAGTCAGCGACTTATTAGCTCAGTAGAAAGTGCGTTAACACCCAAAGAGCAAGCTAAAGTACAACCTTTGGTTCAAAGCAGTGAAAAAAGCCAAGATTTTGTTGGTGAATCTCTCGCAATGAAAACCGTTTTTAGATTGCTAGATAGCGCAGCTAGAAGTAAAGCATGCGTATTTATTACAGGTGAAAGTGGAACCGGTAAAGAAGTATGCGCACAAACCCTTCATGATTCGAGCCCTCGCAGCCAAGGCCCTTTTATTGCTATAAACTGTGCTGCGATCCCTGCTGAATTATTTGAATCAGAATTTTTTGGTCATGTTAAAGGGGCGTTTAGTGGGGCGTTAAGCGATCGTAAGGGCGCTGTTGAAGTGGCCAACGGCGGTACGTTATTTCTAGATGAACTATGTGAAATGGAGCTTAACTTACAAGCTAAGTTATTGCGCTTTTTACAAACCGGCATATTTAGCAAGGTTGGTAGCAGCGAGGTATTACACAGCGATGTTCGCTTGGTATGTGCAACCAACAGAAATCCAATAATAGAGGTAGCAGAGGGGCGCTTTAGAGAAGATTTATATTATCGTTTAAATGTTATCCCCGTAAAGCTCCCGCCTTTAAGGGAGCGCGGAAACGATATTTTGCTGCTCGCTGAGTATATTTTAAAACAAAAAAGCGATAGCAACGCTAAACATTTTATTGGCTTTTCTGATGAAGTTAAGGCGCTTTTTTGTAATTACGATTGGCCAGGAAATATACGCGAACTGCAAAATGTAATTGAAAATACAGTCGTTATTAATGATGGCGATGTAATAGAAAGAGATATGCTACCAAATTCATTTGGTCTAGGCGCTGTAAAACACTCAAGCTCAACTAAGTCAATTCACAATACAAACGATCAGAGTGTTCAATTATCTCCTATGTCGGTTCACGATATAGAACCATTATGGCAAGTTGAAAAAAGGGCTATTGAAAACGCAATCAAAAGCTGCGAAGACAACATTCCTCTTGCTGCTGCTTATTTAGGGGTAAGTGCATCTACCATTTATAGAAAAATAAAGGGATGGTCTTAAAGCTTTAATAGATTTTTAATTGCAATTTTAGGTTGAATTAATAAAAGTTACCCTAAACTCTATGTGTAAGAGCAAAATTAATTTTTAATCTGAAACAGTAAAAGGAGATCGCAATGAGTAACACTAGTTTAAAACCTGCGGATATTATGTCATCACTAGTAGTGAGTGATGTTGATGAGAAAAAGGTAGATTTAGTTGACAGAATAAGTGACTCTCCGTGGAAAATGATTGTTGTTTATCGAGGCCAGCACTGCCCTAAATGTACTGCGCAACTCAACGAGCTTGCTAAAGTTCATAAAGACTTTAAAGAGGCTGGAGTTGAAGTGGTTGCAGTAAGTGGTGATAGCCATGAGCAGCTTAATAAACATCTTGAAAAAATAGATATTAACTTCCCAATTTACTATGGTTTAACAATCGAACAAATGACTGATTTAGGGCTACATATTAGCGAGCCTCGCAGTGGTGCAGAAACTGATCATCCATTTGCTGAACCAGGAATTTATGTGCTTAATGAAAAAAATCAGCTTCAAATGGTAGATATATCAAACAGCCCGTTTGTTCGTCCTGATTTAGAGCAACTGCTAGGTGGGATTAAGTTTTCAAGAGAAAACGACTATCCAATCCGGGGCACATTTATTAAATAGTATTCATTTTAAATGGTTTCAAAAAAGGCACTCTTCAGCTGTCTCTTATACACAAATCCCTGCTAAGAAATTAGCGGGGATTTTTTTGAACTAAATCTCAATGTCATGATCAGATCTTCAAATCT
>NZ_WTKY01000022.1:0-60857 GCF_011378815.1 Pseudoalteromonas sp. 31A1
GGGAATAACCACACTACATAGGCTCCGCCTTGCCTAAAAACCAAACATACTGCTGCAAATTCACCCACCAAAGATCAACACGCCCTAGTTATTAATAGATTGAATCACTAACGTGTACTTTGACGATTACCGCCTACTTTTGGTTTAGTGTTTGCCTTTTTAAATTGGCTAAAACCGGTATGTCGCGTTAGTGCAGGACGTCCGCCTTTACTGCCACCTTTACCTGCTTTTTCATCACGCCCTTCTTCAGGCACTAAACAGTTAGGCCCTTTACCAATTAAATTAGCTTTACCCATTTTACGCAGTGCTTCACGTATCATCGGCCAACCTGCTGCATCATGGTAACGTAAAATAGCTTTATGTAATCTACGTTGGCGAGCACCTTTAGGTACTGGAACAACTTCTGTATTGTTTTTTATATTACGTAAAGAGTTCATTTCTGTGTGGTAAATAGTCGTCGCATTAGCCATCGGTGATGGGTAAAAATTTTGTACCTGATCAAGCTTAAAGTCGTTTGATTTAAGCCATAAAGCCATGTTTACCATGTCTTCATCTTTTGTCCCTGGGTGAGCAGATATAAAGTAAGGAATTAAATACTGCTTTTTACCGGCTTCTTTAGAGTACTTATCAAATAATTCTTTAAATTGATCGTACGCCCCCATACCTGGTTTCATCATTTTTGATAATGGACCATCCTCTGTATGCTCTGGCGCTATTTTTAAGTAGCCACCTACATGATGCGTTACTAATTCTTTAACGTAACGCGGGTCGCGTACAGCTAAGTCGTAACGAACACCAGAAGCAATCAATACCTTTTTGATACCCTTAACTTCACGTGCTTTTTTGTATAAGTCTATTGTTGGCGTATGATCTGTATCCATATGCTTACAAATTTCAGGGTACACACATGATAAACGTCTACAGGTACTTTCTGCCTTTTTGCTCGTACAACGCAGTTTATACATATTTGCCGTTGGACCACCTAAATCAGAAATAACTCCAGTAAAACCGGGTACTTTATCTCTAATCTGTTCAATTTCTTCAATAATTGATTCTTGCGAACGGCTTTGAATAATACGCCCTTCATGCTCCGTAATTGAGCAAAACGAACAACCTCCAAAACAGCCGCGCATAATATTAACTGACGTTTTTATCATGTCGTAAGCAGGAATTTTAGAGTCGCCGTAACTTGGGTGAGGAATACGCTGATACGGTAAACCAAACACAGCATCCATCTCATGTGTTTCTAATGGGTATGCTGGCGGGTTTACCCAAATAGAACGATCGCCGTGTCGCTGAAACAGTGCTCTTGCACAACCAGGATTTGTTTCTTGATGTAGAATACGCGAAGCGTGGGCGTATAGAGGTTTGTTAACACTTACTTGCTCATAAGCAGGTAACTTAACGTAAGTTTTTTCCCATGGCTTAGGTCGCGCAGGCTGAACCATAATCGGTTTTGCAGCTTCTGCCTTTAAGTCTATACCCGCTTGTTTAAATTCAGATTTACTACAGCCAACATCATCAGCACCGTATGGATTTGGAATTGGATCAATTTTACCAATTTTATCTATAGCGGTGGAGTCACTTCCACGCCAGCCTGGTAAAGGTTCTTTTCTGATAACAGCCGTGCCGCGAATATCTTGAATAGTATCCATTGTTTCGCCTGCGGCAATACGGTGTGCAACTTCAACTAACGGACGCTCTGCGTTACCGTAAATTAAAATATCAGCTTTTGCATCAAACAAAATACTACGACGTACTTTTTCTTGCCAATAGTCGTAATGAGCTATACGACGAAGACTCGCTTCAATACCGCCAATAACAATTGGGATACCTTTGTATGCTTCACGGCATTTTTGCGAGTAAATCATTACGGCGCGATCTGGACGTTTACCACCTACGTTATCTGGCGTGTAAGCATCATCGTGGCGCATACGCTTTTCAGCTGTATAGCGGTTAATCATCGAATCCATGTTGCCAGCTGTTACACCAAAAAATAAATTCGGTCTGCCTAGTTCCATAAATGCATCTTTAGAGTCCCATGCTGGCTGGGCAATAATCCCCACTCTAAAGCCTTGCGCTTCAAGTACACGGCCAATTACCGCCATACCAAAACTAGGATGATCGACGTACGCGTCACCACTAATTATTATTATGTCACAGCTATCCCAGCCAAGTGCATCCATTTCTTCACGTGTAGTTGGTAAAAATGGCGCGGTGCCATAACATTCAGCCCAGTATTTAGGGTATGAAAATAAGGCGCGCTTAGCTTTGAGTGTGCTCATAATTGTGGCCGTAGAATAACAAAAGGCGCGAATTATACCCTACTAAATTGTTTATATATACAAAGTAGTCAAAGCATATCGCGCCTTAAATTCTAAATCGTTCATTAGGGCGTGTTGATCTTTGTGGATTGAAATTTGTTCAATCTAGGGGCGATTTAATCGCGGCGCGAGGTTTGTAACCTAGCGGGCTAAGTAAAAACCGAGCAACAAAGAGTTAATCGTCCCTAGAAAGAACCCAAAGGGCAGCGCATGTTTGGCATTTATGCTGCGTTATCGCCTATTTATGGGGAACAACCACACTACATAGGCTCTGCCTTGCCTAAATACCAAACAATCTGCTGCAAAATTAATCACAAAAGTTCAACACGCCCTAACTTAAATAATAATAAGTTAATCTTTTTAGCGTTTATTTATAAATTCTATTAATTCATTTTCAGGCATGGGTTTAGCATACATAAAACCTTGTACTTCATCGCATCCTAAATTTTTTAAGAACTGGGCTTGCTCTTGTGTTTCGACCCCTTCAGCAATCGTTTTTAAGCCCAACTTAGCACCAAGAGATATAACTAAGGCAGCAATAGCGCCAGTGTCGTCATTTGGTAAATCTTTAATAAATGCACGATCTATTTTCAACCGATCCAAAGGTAAACTTTGAATGTAACTCAGCGACGAAAAACCAGTACCAAAGTCATCAATAGCAACTTCCATTCCGAGTTCTTTTAGCTCGCTTAGCGTACTAATAACTGTTTCCAGCTCATCCATTACTACGCTCTCGGTGATTTCTAGTTCTATGTTTTTTGGCTTAACACCATATTTTAACAATGTATTTTTAACAGTTTGCGCATAACCTTTTACTTTAAACTGTGGAACAGACACATTAACAGCAATACAAATTTCTGTGCCCATATTTTCTAGGCGCTTTTGCTGTTGGCAAGCTTGTTCTAATACCCACTGCCCTATATCAACAATTAAGCCCGCATCCTCTGCAAGTGGCACAAACACAGCCGGCGATATATACACGCCATCACCTGCCGGCCAGCGTAATAATGCCTCACATCCAATTAGTGATAAGTCATCTAGTGAAAGTTGAGGTTGGTACCATACCTCTAATTTATTTCGAGCAAAGTCATGACGTAACTGCCTAATGATCCCTATCCGCCAAGCCATCTTATCTTGCATATCAATATTGTAATAAACACCTTCTTTATGCTTTGCTTTTTTAGCTTGGTCAAGTGCAATATAAGCAACTTTCAGTGTATCAATACCGCTACTTTGAAAGTCTTGTTGTTGGCATAAGCCCACTCTAAAATCGATAGGGAGTAAATGTTCTTCTGCGTAAAATGAAATACCTAATTGCTCATTCAACTTTTTTAAGTCAAATTCGTCTTGGCGAATAATAAAACCAAAAACATCAGCGCCAATACGTGATAGTAATTTAGCTGTTGGGTAATTTTCTCTTAACCTTTGCACAATGCCAATTAATACTTTATTGCCGACCTCTTGCCCTAAGCCGTTATTAATATCTGCAAAATTAACTACATCAAGTAATACAAATACATGATCGTTCACGTGTGGCTTTTGATAACTCACCACCCGCTCAATAAAGTTCGTACGATTTGAAATACCAGTAAGCACATCTTTATAAGCAGCATCTCTTAACTTTACAAATAACCTTATGTTATCAAGTGCTACACTTACATTAGTTAAGAAAATTTCAGCAAATTGCAGCTGTGCTTGTAAGGGAATGTGGTCGCACTCTATATATAAAGCCGCTTGTCGATGCTTACTTTTTAATATAAATGTTGAACTTGAGTCTATATGTTGGTGCTTTGACAAACCAAAACACGACTCAACTTGTTCAAATACTTTGCTATCAACATTAATTAATTTTTTACCAAAATAGCTTTCGTAATGCCCGCAACCACCTAAAACTTGAATAAAGTCATCGCCATCTAACTTACTGCAAACAAGCCCTCTAGGTGAACATTTTAAAATAATACTCATGTGCTTAATGATTTCTTTGCATAATTGCTTAACATCAGTAAGTCCTAAAATAGACTTTGATGCTGAAACAATCGTGTTCATTGCATCACTTTGATATTCAAGCTGACATACCTGCTCGTATGAGCGAATAGCGGTTATAAGCGAAGTTACTAACTTAGAACGAGTCAGCTCTGTTTTCGTTTTATAGTCATTTATGTCGTATTCTCGTATTACTTTTTCTTCTGGTGTAATACCTGCTTGCCCTGTTCTTAAAATAATTCTTACATGCTGATTATTTAATTCGTCACGCACCCTTTTTACAACCTGTAAACCGGCATCGTCAGTTTCCATAACAACGTCTAAAAAAATAACCGAAATATTTTTATTTTTAGCTAGCACTTCTATTGCTTCTGCACCCGAATAAGCATCGTGAAATCGCAAGCCAGCCCCTAAAAACTCAACGCCAGACAAAGCTAATTTTGTTACAGAATGAATCTCAGGTTCGTCATCAACAATTAAAATATCCCAAAACTTAGTCTGCTCAACAACAGCATCGTCTTCAAAATCTTGTTCAAAAAATAAAAAATCGTTTTGATCTGACGACATTCGCTCTCCTAAGTAGCAATCAATAAATTATTTTTGGTTTATAATCTAATTCATACTATAGTCGATTAATAAAAAGTTGTTGTATTTCAACTTGAAAAACTAATAAAAGGTGTGCTTATTAAACCATTAAAAATATTAATCAAATGCGTACTGTTATTACTATTAGTATTGGCACTGGTAGGGCTAATACTGCCTCAAAGTTATAGTGTAAATAAAACAATCGAAATTAATGCCAATCTTAAAGTAATAAAGCCGCTTATCACCGACTTTAGCCAATGGCAAAAATGGTCTCCATGGGAAAAAGTAGACCCCAGCATACGTTTTACTTTGGGCGAACCCAGTTCTGGCCTAGGGGCTCATCAGTCTTGGAAAGGAAAATGGGGGTATGGTGAAATGATCATAACTTCGGTAAGCCAAAATAAAGTCAGCTTCAACATACTTTTAAATGCTGAACATATTATTAGAGGCACTTTTAACCTTAGCGAGCAAAACGGTATAGTTACGTTAATATGTAATATTAAAGGTCAAACAACTGCTCCTTTAATATCTGGTTACACTGCAATTTTGAGCGAGTACGTACTCAGTAATACAGTTTCACTGGGTTTAAATAACCTTCAAACTGTTGCACAGCTTAGTGATCCACAAAGGATAATGCACAGTCATGACAGTCAAAACAGCACAGGCGAGAATTAATCTTGCCAACATCATCGAGTCCTTGCTTGGTTACCCTATAACAAAAGTAGGTAGTAACGGTGTACTACCTACTAACGAGCAAAGTTACGATATTAAGGGCAAAATTAAGCCGCTTTATCATATCAACAGTGAAAACTCTGTTTTAGCTCGCGCTCAAAAGCGCCAAGATTTATTACTCATTAAACAACAACAAAATATAGAATCAATTTTAGCAGTAGCTATGGGATTTTGCCCTGATGTAGCAAGTAGTAAACAGCCCGATGTTGATTGGGTAGAGCATTTTATAGCTCTGTGTGAAGATACTTCTAATGAATCAATGCAAATTTTATGGGCAAAAATTTTAACAGGAGAAACACTCAATCCTGGTACGTTTTCAATTAAAAGCCTACAAACTTTAAAGCATATGACACAGCGAGAAGCAGACTCTTTGCAAAAATGTGTGTCGCTCTCAGGCTATAACGAAAAAGACGACAGCCACTTTATATTACTCGGCTTTTACAAAAAACCATCGTTGTTTGATTTGCTACGAAAAGGCAATAAAGTATCTTTAAATTTAGGAAAAACGGGTATTAGCTTTCCTGATATTTTAACGCTCATGGATCTTAATTTACTGTATAGAAAAGAAATTGAATCTGCAGTGCTTAAAGCGGGGCAAGAACTTACCCTTTCATTTTTATCGCAAAAAGTAACGTTAAAAGCAAAGAGTAGTGATTTGGTATTAAGCTATTACAAATTTACTCAAACAGGTGATGAGCTATCTAAACTCATTAATTTCCCTGTCAATAAGGTCTATAAGCAGTTGATTAATAATGCGCTAGAGGGAGAGTTTGATTTAGCGTGGCACGCAATAAAATAATATGCCACGCTTCATTTAATTAGAAAATACTAATTAAAAATGAACCTGAATACCCGCAAATGGGCCAGATGCATCAATATCAGTAGTAATATCATCTACATCATCAAGTTCTAATACCATAGAGCGGTAACCGGCTTTAACAGCAACATCTACTGCTAGGTTATCAATAAGTTCCCACGCTACGCCTACTTGATAATCTTGTACTTTACTGTCGTCAATAGCCAAAAAGCTACCTTCAAAAAATACACTTAAACCAGTAAATGGTAAGCCAGCTTCGGCACGGCCGTATGCAAGAGGAACAAAACCAGAGAAGTCTTTGGTTTCGGTAAAGTTAGTACCACCATTTTGGGTAGTGCCGCTTACAACAATATCACCGTCAAACTGTTTAGCATTTAAACCTAGGTCTATTGAAATTAAGTCATTATCAAAAATTTCATAATAAAAAATATAATCAATATGCGTTAAATCACTTACCGTATTTACAGTAGAACCAACAACATAATCAGAACCATTAAAGCTAAATGTATCTGTAAGCAGCGCAGAACCATTTAACTCAAGCTCTGTATACTTTAATTTGATATTTGGTACTAACGGCACTGGGTGCTCAAGCGCCGCGTAATAACTTACAAAAGTCTCATCTTCAAAATTAAAATCTTGAGATGCATTATTTTTGTAAGAAAATTGGCCATCGTTATCTGACTTCCATCCATCAACACCTACGTATAAACCTAGTAGAGTGTCAGCTTGCGCTGCTGGTGCTAAACATGCCATTGAAAGGGCTGCTGCTAAACAATACTTTTTCATTTTTTATCCTTGAGCTAGTAGTTCGCTAAGTTCGATTAAAGCCGCATTGGCTCTAGAAATATAATTTGCCATAACTAAAGAGTGGTTAGCAACATAGCCAAAACCATTCCCGTTTAAAATAAGTGGGCTCCATACTGTTTCTTGAGTTGCCTCAAGTTCACGTATGATTTGTTGAACGCTTACACGTGCATTTTTCTTTTCAAGTACATCATTAAAGTCATACTCTATCGCTTGTAAAAAATGCAGTAACGCCCAAGTAGCACCGCGCGACTCGTAAAACACGTCGTCGATTTCTAACCACGGTGTTCTTACTTGCTGCTGCAGTGGAGCAAGAGTTGCTTGTTTATTAGATGAATTACCCGCTAAATCGGTGTTCACTTTTTCTTGGCCTACACTGGCACTTAAACGCTGACTTAAGCTACCTAAACGTTTTTCAGCTTCTTTAAGCCAACTACGTAAGTTATCTGCTCGTGCGTAAAATTGGCTATCGCGCTCATGCTCGTTAGCAATTTGTCCACGATATACCATTAAATAATCAATACCTTTTTGATACTCACCTTCAGCACTTGGCCATGCCCATGCTTCAGAGCTTATATTAAACTGTGGCTGCGCCTTTTTAAGTGCTTCATGCTCAGTAGACTGTGATTGCGAACGGCTAAAATCTTTTCGCATAGAAAGCGACAAATCACGCACCATTTCTAGCGCGCCATATTCCCACGCCGGCATATCATCCATAATAATACTTGGTGGTATTACATCATTTGATAAGTAGCCACCGGGTTTATCTAGTAAGGTATTTGCTACTGTAATTAATGTAGAAGTCGTTACATAACCCGTAACTATTTTTTCATTACGAAGCTGCGCTTGCTCTTTGGCGTTTGCAACAACATCAAAACGTGAAGGCTCAGTGCTCCAATAAACAGCAATTGCGTAAAATATGATAAGCAGTAAAACAACTATTCCTGCTATTTTTCCTTTGTGTTGCGACATGTGTACTCCTAGTGATGAGCGTGTTGAGTAGATGGTTTTGACTGCGTAGCTTGCGCTTCAAGCGACACGACTTGAGCATTAGTGAACAAGCGATTACCGTCACTAAAATATAGCGTGAGTTTGCGTTCTTGCCCTACTTTTAATGGCTCTTGTGGTTCAAATACCATTAAATGATAACCCCCAGGTTGAAAACTGACACTTTCGTGCGCTTTAATTTCAACTGATTCAACTTGTTGCATTTTCATCATGCCGTCTACATGTGAATGCTCGTGTATTTCAACACGCCCTAAGCCATCAATAGTTGCCTTAGTTAAAGTTGCTGCGGCTCCACTGTGATTTATCAGCGTTAAATAACCTACAGTTGAAGTACTGCCAGGTAAAAACTCTCTAATTTGCGCGTTAGTTACTTCGAGCACAGCCACATCAGAACCATGATCATGCCCTGAGTGCGCCGCCAACGATGACGAAAAAAAACTAAATATTAATGCAGAAGCCATCGAAAAACATAGTTTCGTCATCATTCTTATCCTTATGAAAACTTTAAATTACAGGCTAAATTTAACATAGTTAACCTATAATAGTCAGTCAAATTAAGGATTAAGAGGCTACTTTTTTGTTATCGGCAACAAGCCAGCACAACACTGCAACAAATAGTAACGGCCATGCAATCATTATAGATCCGAATAAAAGCGCTAAAACAGTCCCTGCTAATGCCACTACACCCGCACCAACTAATCCCATAGTAATTAAAGCCACTACAGCAACTACAGCAACAATTGCGGCCAAAGCACCTACAAGCTCAAGCCCAGCCCAGCTAATATCAGCAATCCATAACGGCAACTGCCAAGAATCAATCTGCACAAACGTTATTAAATCAGTAAACAGTAATAAATAGATAATTACACATACTGCCAAAGCTTTCATAGTAATTCTCCTTATACCAACCGGCTTATATATGAGGTCGATTTAACGATAAGAAAATTGCGCTATAACTAGGCAAAAATTTTTATATCTAGTTGTTCTAAATAAAAATTTTTAACAACGTTATAGAGTGATTTAATTCGTTAAATTGTTCAAATATTTATGCCTATTGGTATTAATACTCTTTATTTTCAAGGCAGCAATGCGCTATAAAATAACCAAGTGCAATTGCAAACGGAAAACTCAAAAATAATAAAATAGTAAATACGCGTGTTGCCCATACAGGAAAGTCCAATCTATGAGCTAAACCACTACACACACCCGATATTTTTTTATTTAGCGTATCTTTATACCAACCTCGTTGACGATTAAAGCTGTTCATAGCAATCTCCTAAGCAGTTTGTTTTAAATTAGTATTTAAGTCCGCTTTTAAGCGAGCCAGTTCAGCATCAATTTTTTCATTTTTAACTAACGACTCAATTTGGGCACTCATAGAGCTTGCTGTATCAGTCAGCTCATAAGCCTCTACTTGAGCTTCAACACGCTGCTCTATTTGTTCAAAACGAGACAACGCATGAGCTACTTTATCGCTTTGTAGTTGCGTACTGATTCGCCCTCTAGCAATAGCAACATTATGACGCTGCATTAACTGAGCTTGCTTAGTTTTAGCCATAGCCATTTTTTGCTGCAGACGCTCACAATCAGACTTAATTTTTGCAATAGACTCTTGCAGTGTTTCTAGTTGAGTTTGCTTCTTTTCAATGCTTTCGTTAACGCGCTGCTTTTCAAGTAAGGCAGACTTAGCAAGGTCATCACTGCCCTTCTCAACCGCACGTTCTGCTTTAATTTGCCAAGCTGCTAATTCTGTTTTTTTAGTATCAATTTGGCGATTAATTATTTTCTCTTCACACAATAAAGCGGCTGCTGTACTACGGCACTCATTCAACGCATCTTGCATCTCGGTAAGCATCAAGTTTAAAAGTTTTTCTGGGTCTTCTGCTTTATCAAGCATAGCGACAATGTTTGATTGAATTACATCATTTACGCGGTTAAATATTCCCATGGTATTCTCCTGTTGATTTTTAATTAATTTCAACAAGGAGAGTCCAAGAGTTGTGCCAAGTTCATCAAAAAAAAATAAAGCATTTAAAATCATAGTGGTAAATAACAAGCACTCTAGTTTTTAGTGACTTCCAGCTGAACAGCATAGAGTGTAATTGGCCAATAAATTATGCTTTTGACTAATATTTAGGATCAAAAAAGCCACTCGAAAGTGGCTTAAATTTAGAACTTTTAAAGCTTAGCTTTATTCTGGTACAAAGCTTAATGCTTTATCCATTACCGATAAATCAGCTTGCTTACCATGACCACTTTCAGAAAGATGGCGTCTAAAACCTCGTGCACCAGGCTGCCCCTGAAAAATACCGAGCATGTGACGTGCAATATGCCAAAAATTAGCACCCAAACGCATTTCTTCTTCAATGTAGCTGTACATTGAGCGCACTACGTCGTGGCGTGATTGTGTGTTTGCAGCATCACCATAAATTTTCTCATCAACGTCATTGAGCATAAATGGGTTACTGTAAGCTTCACGCCCAATCATTACACCATCAATATGTTGTAGATGTTCTAGGCTCTGCTCAATTGTTTTAACGCCGCCATTTAGGCTTAAGTCTAGCTGCGGATAATCTTTTTTAAGTTGATAAACACGTGGGTAATCAAGCGGTGGGACTTCACGATTTTCTTTTGGGCTTAAACCATTAAGCCATGCTTTACGAGCATGAATAATAAAATCATCACATCCTACTTTATGAGACGCTTCAATAAGCGCACATAAAAACTCATACGAATCTTGCTCATCAATACCAATACGCGTTTTAACAGTTACAGGAATACTTACTTCGTTTTTCATTGCTGCAACACACTCAGCAACTAATTGAGGCTCAGCCATTAAGCATGCGCCAAATCGACCATTTTGAACTCTGTCTGACGGGCAACCTACATTTAAATTTATTTCGTCATAGCCACGCTCACCTGCCAGTTTTGCACATTGCGCAAGCGCTTTAGGATCAGAGCCACCAAGTTGCAGTGCAACTGGGCCTTCGTGTTTATTAAAATGTAAGTAGTCGCCTCGACCAAATAAAATAGCCCCTGTGGTTATCATTTCTGTATAAAGCACAGTATGTTTAGTCATTTTGCGATGAAAAGTACGACAATGGCGATCAGTCCAATCAAGCATTGGTGCCACAGAAAAGCGTCTATCCAAAGTACATTTATTCAAAGCAAACCTCAGGGTATTAAAGTTATTAAGCACAGCTTAAAAGGCGCTGCATTTTACACAAAAGCCTAGCGAGCATCAATGTAAAGAAAACACCTAAAAACCAAAATAATAATCTACACCAATTAAAATAAACCATATGACTCTGCTAAAGCCCATTTACCTGTGAGGTTAAACTTTCAACAGCTATGTTTATTTTTAGGTAAGGCAAAGTCTACGTGATGTGGCTACCCCTATAAATAGGCGATAACGCAGTATAAATACCAAACAGATGTTGCCCTTTGGATTCGCCTTTGGGGCGATTTACCTTTGTAGCCTACATAGGTTTAGATTAGGGACATTAACAGAACACAAAAACTTTGCCCCGTTTTTTAGCGAGCCCACAAGGTTACAAACCTCACGCCGCGATTAATTCCCCTAGATAAAACAAATCTTAAAACTGAATATTTAACAGGCTCAATATATTAACGCGACTATTATTGATTAATTTGTCTGTGCGGCAATAATGAAACTAATACAACTGCAGCAAGACAAGCACATAACCATATTTCATAAAGCGATTATCTACCTTAGGGATATATTTTTTGACGAGCAATAATTCGATTCCATTAACGCCGCTAAGCCAAAAATATAATTTAAACTTTAAATTTATTTAAATTCACTCTTAAATTTGCGATGTATCGGGCAATACTTTCATTCGCTTCTGATGTATTTTTTGCACCTGTAGACGTTTCTATTGCAATGTTAGTAATATTAATCAGGTTTTGATTTATTTCACTTACAACAGCAGATTGCTCTTCTGCTGCGGTAGCAATCTGTAAGTTTAAGTCTGTAATTTCATTAACAGCGATGGCTGAGTTGGCAAATATTTCTGACGTTTGAGTACTTTTTTGCAGGCACTCGTCAGCACTATTAATGCCTTTATTCATACTAATAACCGCATTTTTAGCTTCGCTTTGTAAGCGAGTAACCAGTCCTTGTATATCAATGGTTGAAACCTGCGTTCGTTGAGCAAGCGCTCTCACTTCATCCGCAACTACTGCAAAGCCTCTACCAGTATCACCAGCGCGTGCAGCTTCTATAGCCGCATTTAAAGCAAGTAAGTTAGTCTGTTCGGCAATGCTTTGTATTGTGTCTAAAACACTACCAATGCTGTTCGTTTCAGTAACAAGGCACTCTATTACAGTGCTTGCTTCATCTATTTCTTGAGCTAAACGCTGAATAACAACTTTTGCTTGTGAAGCTTCTAATTTCCCCTTTGATACACGCTCTTTAACTGCTTCAGTTACGTCCGATGTATTTTGGGTATTACTAGCAACCTCTTGGGTAGTACAATTCATTTCCTCTACAGCGGTTGAAACCATTTCTGTCTCAGCTCTTTGCATTTCAACATTAACGACTGTTTCTTGCATTACAGTTACAGCAAACTTTGATGATTCATCTAATTGGGAGAGGTGTATATTAGCCTCGTTTATTGTTTCTCTTAGCATTAGTAAAAATTTATTAAATGCTCTCGCTGTATCTCCAGTTTCATCACCAGCGCTCTCGTCAAGTTTTAAAGTTAAATCACCATCGCCATCAGCTATTTCAATCAATCTATTTTTTAGCTTATTCACTGGTAAAGCAATTGCTCGACTGATCAAATATGATAAAGCAACGCCAACAATGACGGAGAATATAAATATATAAAGAATAAAATGAATACCTTGTTTTTCATCATTTTCAGCTTGGAGCGCTGAATTTAAGGTAAATTTTTGGATCTGGGACAGTAAAGCTATAAGCTTTTTATCGAATTTATCTTCCGCAACCTCTATTGATTTTACTTTATTACTCACACTAGAAACGGTCTGCGTTTTAGTCATCTCAATAACATCACTAATACTCACAGCAATACTTTGATACTCTTTATTTAAAAGCTTTAAATCGCTCGCGAGAGACTTAAAACTCAATTTCGCTTTTTCACTATGCAATTTATCAATTGAGTCAGTGACAAATTTTTCTGACTTATCAAATTCACTCTTAATTTTCTGTGTTAATGAAGTGAGTTTTTGCTCAATTTCTGCATTGTCACCCTCTGGATTTAAACTTACCTGTAATAAAGCTCGCTGAAATAATATTGTCTGTTCTAATTTATGCTCAGACATTTTAGAAAGCATATTGCTAAGCGGTATATCTCGCTCAGCTATATCAACTAGCTCTATACCAATTTTATTCATTTGTATTAAAGATATAACTCCGATCACAAACATTAGTAGTATTTGTGATACCCCTAGAAGGTATATTTTACTTGTAATAGACAATTTATTTAACATTTCAGACCTCTTAATAATTTAGGTTTAACCTAACTCTACAGTTACAAGTCAACACATTAAAAAGGTCTGGTAATAGCTAAACCCACAACAATTGCTTCTTCATTATCAATAAAATCAACAGCTATAGTGGGTGCAATTCCAAAATCTCCTATATGAAAATCATAAGCAGAACTTATGCGGTATAAATTTTCATTATGAGGGTGAGCTCCGCCAATTCTCTCCTCACCATAGCCCACACCTAAACGTATACTTTTGGTTGGATGATAATAAAGCGAAGCCAAAGCTACAGCAGTACCATCGCCATGATGAGCATCGTTTGTACGCTCAAATATCACCCCAGCGCCCCAACCTTGAGTAAACTTATATTCATATTCAACACCAAACGTAAACTCAGTCTCACTATCAAAATGTGTAGTACCAATAAAAAAACCAGGAATATGCTTTACCTCATCACTGGCTTGAGCAATTGGAGCTAAAAAAGTTAATAAACATACCGTGAGCTTTACAGTTTTATTTTTCATAATTTTCTCTTTTAAATAAGGAAACAAAAAAACTCCCACACTACATCACCGTCAGTATTCCTTATAACAAAGCTAAAATGTAATAACTAAATAAACTGTTAAAAAAAATTTATTTCATATGTGGGGCAATATCACTAGTAAATATAGGAAGGGTTGCTTACTTAGTAAAATTTTTTATGAAATCATTCAAGACTATAAATGACGCAGTTTTATTTATATGAAACATGCTTATTTTTGCTGGGTGGGGTAACTCTTATCACTAATCACGATAGCAACATAGATTGAGGGCTATATTAATACCTATTCTCTGTACAGCACTCTATAGAAAGAAGTAAGGGAACACTTAAAAAACGTTGAGAGGAAGCTACGAAGATATTAAGTCGTCATTAGATCATAATGATCGCCAAAAACCCAGAACAGCAATATAGCGTAACGCCTTGCACCTCTAAGTAGGGACTACTTTTAATTAAATACCTGCAAGCCAAAATAATGGGCTATGCCATTTAAAATATTGGTAATCGCAACCGAGCTTAAAATAAGCCCCATAATTCTACTTATTATACTTGCACCACTATCACCAATTAATTTATGTACATGCGTTGCAAGCAGTAACAAAACCAGTACAACCGCTAATACAGCAAGCATCATTGAAGACGTTAGTAATTGCTCAACCCAGGTATATTCTTCATTACGAGTCATTAATACGGCGCCTAACATAGCGCCAGGGCTCGCGATAGACGGAATCGCAAGCGGAAAAATAGCGGTTTCAGTGCTGTCGCGTACACTTTTAATTTCGGCTTCAGGTTTACTTTCACCAAATATCATTGAAAGCGCAAAAATAAGTAATATGATACCGCCGGCTATTTGAAAAGCCGAAAGTGGAATTTCAATTGCGTTAAGTAATTGCTCACCTGCGAGTACAAAAAATAAGAGCACTAATGCAGATACGCCTACCGCTTTAAATATAACTTTACGTTTAAATTTCTCATCATCACCACGTGTGACTGCAATAAATACAGGTACAGTGCCAATGGGGTCAATAACCGCAAAAAAGAAAATAAATATAGCCAATAGTTCGTGCATTACTGGGTTTCCTAGGTAAAAAGCGCTTAATAAAAACGCTGCAACTACAACACAGTATGTTAGTATATCACGGTAGCATAAGGATAAGAGTAATGATGAATATAGAATCACTCGTAAGTAAAGCAAAACAAGTTTGTGACAACCGTGGTGCGCGTTTTACGCCTATCCGCGAGAAAGTATTTCGTCTATTAGCCAGTGCACAAGGTGGTGTTGGTGCATACGATTTGCTTGAGCAATTAAAAGTAACTGAAACAGGTGCTAAACCTGCAACTATTTATCGTGCATTAGACTTTTTAGCTGAACTAGGTTTTATTCATAAAATTGAAAGCACAAATGCATTTATGCTGTGCCATCATTTTGATCATATTCACCCGGTACAATTATTAATTTGCGATACATGTGGCTTTGTTAAAGAATTACACTCGAGTGTAATTTCGCATGAACTTAATAATCTAGCTGCCGAAGGTGGCTTTGTCGTATCAGGGCAAACAATAGAAGCACATGGTAAATGTGAATCTTGCAGAGCATCATAATCCTTCAAAGTTATCCTTAGTGACTATACTCAAACTATATAGTCATTTCACAGAACAAATTTAAGAGTAGCCACTATGAATGTAGAATTCATCAATCCTTTTTTATCTTCTTTAATTAATGTTTTAAGCACTATGGCTCAAACTCAATTGAAGCCGGGTAAACCTCGCATTAAAACTGATGAGATAGCCTGTGGTGATGTATCAGGTTTGATTGGTATGGTTGGCCCGCAAACGCGAGGATCATTTTCAATTACATTTGATGAAGGATTAGCATTAACCATCATGGAGCGTATGCTTGGCGAACGCCCTGATACCATAGATGAAGAAGTTACCGATATGGTTGGCGAAATAACCAACATGGTAACTGGTGGTGCTAAAAATTTACTTGGCGAGAAAGGCTTCGACTTTGATATGGCAACGCCTATTGTGGTATCGGGTAAAGGTCATACAATTACTCATAAAAGCCAAGGTAAAAAGATCATCATGCCATTTAGCTGTGACGCAGGTAATGCAAACATTGAAGTTAGCTTCGATAAACTATGAGTTGGCAGCAAAAGCAAATTACATTAAAACCTCGCCTGCGAGGTTTTCATATAATTGATGGCGAAATATTATCTCAACTTCCTGAACTGGCGAGTTACAAAATAGGCTTGTTACATTTATTTATTCAGCATACCTCAGCGAGCCTTACAATAAACGAAAATGCAGATCCCACTGTTCGTATGGACATGGAAAGCCATTTCAATAAATTCGTTCCTGAGCGTCAACCTTACTACCGCCACGATTATGAAGGTGATGACGACATGCCCGCGCATATTAAAACCAGTACGTTAGGCTGCGAGCTAAGTATTCCTATTTCAAATGGTTATTTAGCGTTAGGTACATGGCAAGGCATTTATTTAGGTGAACATCGTAACTCAGGCGGAGCTAGACGTATTATAGCAACTATTCAGGGGGAGCTATTTTAACAAAAGCTTCAGGTTTCAAAGTATTAGCTCTTCTGTACCTCACTCATACCTCATAACTTCAAAGTACGACACCTTTCTTGTGGCGCTGAGCTCGCGCGAAGCGATAGCTTCTAACAACCAAAACTTCAATGCTGAATATTGCACATAGAATAAAGTAGATAAGAGAGATTTTAAATTATAATTTTATTTATGATTTTTAATATAGAAAATTTTGAAAGGATATAAAAAGATTGGAGCGGTACACGAGGCTCGAACTCGTGACCTCGACCTTGGCAAGGTCGCGCTCTACCAACTGAGCTAGTACCGCATTTTTACTTCTTTAGTTATTTTACGCTTAAGCGCGACAGGTCGCGTTCAACATTCTAGCAACTGAGCTAGTACCGCATTATATTTTCATTCAACACTACAATTTCTTTTGGTTAGAAATTGGAGCGGTACACGAGGCTCGAACTCGTGACCTCGACCTTGGCAAGGTCGCGCTCTACCAACTGAGCTAGTACCGCATTTTTTATTTCTTCAGTTATTTTACGTTGGTGCGCGACGGGTCGCGTTCAACATTCTAGCAACTGAGCTAGTACCGCATTTTTACTTCTTCAGTTATTTTACGTTGGTGCGCGACAGGTCGCGTTCAACATTCTAGCAACTGAGCTAGTACCGCATTATATTTTCATTCAACACTTCAATTTCTTTTGGTTAGAAATTGGAGCGGTACACGAGGCTCGAACTCGTGACCTCGACCTTGGCAAGGTCGCGCTCTACCAACTGAGCTAGTACCGCATTTTTTATTTCTTCAGTTATTTTACGCTTAAGCGCGACAGGTCGCGTTCAACATTCTAGCAACTGAGCTAGTACCGCATTTATTGATGGTAATTCAATCACTCAAACACACTAACCCCGCGTGGGTTATCGTCTTGAGCGGGGCAGGATTCTACAATAATACAGTCTGTTTGCAAGTGTTTTTTACAAATTAAAGAAAATTTCTCTATAGACTTTTAATTCCATAATCGAATCTTTAATGTCATCCAAAGCAAGGTGTGAGCCTTTTTTGTTCACTTTTGCAAGCACTTCTGGTTTCCAGCGACGTGCTAATTCTTTAATAGTACTCACATCAAGATTTCTGTAATGAAAGAAGTCTTCAAGCTCGCGCATATATTTATTCATAAAGCGGCGGTCTTGACCAATTGAATTACCACACATTGGCGAAGTGCCTGCTGGTACCCACTGCTTTAAAAACGCTAAAGTTTGCTCTACAGCATAGGCTTCATCAAAGGTACTTGCTTTGCAGCGAGCTGTTAAACCCGACTTACCATGTTGAGTAGTACACCACTCGTCCATGCCATTTAGTAATTCATCACTTTGATGAATAGCTATAGTTGGCCCTTCGGCTAATATATTCAGGTCTGCGTCAGTGACAACCGTCGCAATTTCGAGTATTTTATCGGTCTCTGGTTCGAGCCCTGTCATTTCAAGATCGAGCCAAATTAAATTTGATTTATTAATAGTCATAATTACCTAAGCGGTGCTTTCCTTTAGATCCAACGCATTTCGATATATCATATTAGCATCAACCGTCGAGCTAAAGCTTTTTTTAGGAAAAGCGACATTTAACTAAGGTTATAGGCCTCCAGTGGCAAAACAAAAAAAATTAAGTAAAGGCCAATCGCGTCAGATCAAGGCCAATCACCAAAAGCGCATTAATAGCGCAGACTCAAGACCGGCTAAAAAAGGGGCGCAAGAATGGCAAACCGATAACTTAGGTCAGGTCGAGAGCGCAATTGTGATCAGTCGTTTTGGCCAACACGCCGATGTCGAAACACAAAATGGCGATGTACTTCGCTGTAATATACGCCGTACTGTGTCTAATTTAGTATGTGGTGATGAAGTATTATTTCGCCGTGCCAAAGTAAGTGAGGGTGATTTAGCCGGTGTAATTGAAGCCACGCAAGAGCGTCGCTCGCAACTTACCCGCCCTGACTTTTACGACGGTGTTAAAGTTATTGCAGCCAACATTGACCAAATACTCATGGTATCGGCTGTATTACCCGAGTTTACACCCAGTATTATCGACCGTTATTTAATAGCCTGTGAAGATATGGGCATTGAGCCAATTTTAGTGCTCAATAAAACCGATTTAATTGACGAAGCAGGCCTTAACGAAATACAAAAAGTTCTCGATATCTATCGTAAACTTGATTACCAAGTACTCCTTGTTAGTAATATATCAGGCGATGGTATTGATAAATTAAAAGAAGTACTTGTTGATAAAAATAATATTTTTGTTGGCCAAAGTGGTGTGGGGAAATCAACCCTCGTTAATACTGTATTGCCTAACGCTGAAATATTAACTAAAGAAGTATCTGAAAACAGCGGCTTAGGCCAGCACACAACAACTGTTTCGCGACTTCACCATTTACCAAGTGGCGGTAACCTAATCGACTCGCCAGGTATTCGTGAGTTTGGTTTATGGCATTTAGATGTTGAGCGTGTAACGTGGTGCTTTAAAGAGTTTAGAGAATTTATAGGCGGGTGCCGCTTTAGAGACTGTAAACATTTAAACGATCCGGGTTGCATCGTTAAAGAAGCAGTAGCCGATGGAAGAATTTCTCAATTGCGCTTTGACAGCTACCACCGAATTTTAGAAACAATGGCCGATGGCCGTGCAGGCGCCCGTGCGCCTCGCGTATAATTTAGGAAAAATACTGTGAGTTTAGACAAATTTAAAATCGCAATGCAGTACGCAATGCCAAAACATTTTATTTCACGCGTAGTCGGCAAATTAGCTGCTGCAAAAGCGGGTGCTTTAACAACGACTTTAATTAAACTATTTATTAAGCAATATAAAGTAGATATGAGCGAAGCCCAATACCCAGATCCGGCTCATTATAAAAGCTTTAATGAATTTTTTACTCGCCCTTTAAAAGACGGCATGCGCCCAATGGTAGAAGATAGCAATATCATCATTCATCCAGTGGATGGCGCAATCAGCCAGCTAGGCGATATTGTTGACGGACAGCTAATACAAGCTAAAGGCCACGATTACAGCTTACAAGCGCTACTAGGCGGCTCACAAGATGATACAACACCATTTTTAGGCGGTAAGTTTGCCACTATTTATTTAGCGCCTAAAGATTACCACCGTATTCATATGCCAATTGATGGCACACTAAGCAAAATGATTTACGTGCCAGGTGATTTATTTTCAGTAAACCCACTTACAGCGCAAAACGTGCCTAACTTGTTTGCACGTAACGAACGTGTGGTAGCAATTTTTGAAACTGAGATTGGTCCGCTTGCAATGGTACTTGTTGGCGCAACAATTGTAGCCAGCATAGAAACTATTTGGGCAGGCACTGTCACGCCACCAGCAGGTAGCGATGTATTTAGTTGGAAATACCCAACCACTGGCGATAACGCTATCACGCTTAAAAAGGGTGAAGAAATGGGTCGCTTTAAATTAGGCTCTACTGTGGTACTAGCATGGGGTGCTGATAAAGCTGAAATACTGGATGACCAACTACCAGAAGTGGTTACTCGCTTAGGTACTGCGTTTGCAAAAATTAACGATTAAAATAAATCGTTAATTAGAAATAAAAAAACCGCGTTTATTTAAACGCGTTTTTTTTATTTTTGTAGGCGTAAAGCCTGCTTACGCGTAAAGCGCCGCTTTTAATATTTATAACTGATACTTTACTTACTTATTGGCTTCTCTAAAGCGCAGCGCCCTCTAAACCTCTTTGTGAATAAATCACTTAAAATCTTATTGCACTAAGAGAAGCAAAAGAGATGTAAATGAGAAGACATCTGGCATAGAAATTACGAGCTTTGCTCGTCACGCCAGCAAGCTGTGCATCTACAAGTTTGGTGTAAGAATTTTGATGTACTGTAGGCGTGAAGCTTGCTCACGCGAAAAGCGCAGCTTTTAATTCTTTAACGCCACATGTAATAACAGGCACAAGCCCCTCAAAAACCTATTTACCACACTCTTTACACTCTGAATCTTTAATCACTTTAAAGTGCTGCTGCTTTAAAGTAAGCGCATCAAACGTTATAAATACACATCCCTCTGCATGCCCCATTAATAAGTTGAGCGTAAGTTGCGCCTGCATAGAGCCTATTACACCAAGTAGCGGGCTAATTACTCCTGCGTTACTGCAATTTATAACCGGTGTAGCTTCGCTTTGTGGAAAAACACAGCCATAGCACGGGCTATCACTTTGCCTAAAATCAAAGCCCATTAACTGACCTTTAGTTACCAATGCAGCACCAGAAATTAACGGTGTTTTATTAGCAATACAATAACGATTAATACTATAGCGAGTACTAAAGTTATCAGAGCAATCAAGTACGATGTCGGCACCTTTTAGCATGTTAGCTGCATTATTCTCATCTAACTTTTGGCAATGCGTTACTATTTCTATTTGATTATTAAGACTCGCTAATACTTTACCCGCCGCAGCGACCTTGTTTTGCCCTAAGTGGTTTATTTTATAAAGCACTTGGCGCTGTAAATTTGAAAGTTCAACTTCGTCATCGTCAATTAAAATAAGCGTTCCAATGCCCGCCGCAGCTAAATACAAAAGTGCTGGGCTACCTAAACCACCAGCCCCCACTACTGCAACCGTTGAGGATTTAAGTGCTAACTGCCCTTCAAGCCCAACTTCTTCAAGCAACAAATGGCGGCTATAACGAAGGGTTTCTTTTTCGCTTAGCTCATTCACGTTTACCAGCCTTGTTAGTATTAATTTGCACTGCTTATGGCTACTTGCAGAGCACTTATAGCCTCTACGTAATTATCAGCCTCGGTAATCGCACGCACTACGGCAACACTGCCTACGCCGGTTTTCGCTACCTGCTCAGCACGGCTTAAGTCAATACCGCCTATTGCCACTGTTGGATAGCTTTGCATAAGCGGTACAAATTTGATCAGCTTTTCAAGACCTTGTATTTGCCCTGTCATGTCTTTTGTTGTGGTTGGGTAAATAGCACCAAATGCCATATAACTAGGGCGATAATTATGCGCACGCAGCATTTCATAAAAGCCATGAGTAGAAAGCCCAAGCCTTAACCCAGCGTCTTTAATTGCCGCTAAATTAGCAATCTCTAAATCCTCTTGCCCTAAATGCACACCATACGCACCATGCTTAATAGCTAGCTGCCAGTAATCGTTTATAAATACCTGTGCATTGTATTGCTTGCCCAGCTCAACAGCTAGCTTAATGAGCTCATCCAGCTCGTCTTGCGTTTTATTTTTAACGCGTAACTGCGCTGTTTTAATGCCTTGTTGTAAGCATTTTTCTAACCAATCGGTGCTATCAACAACCGCATATAAGCCCAGCGATTTACTTTCACAAGGTGCAAAATCAGCAGCCATATTAAAATCAAGCGGCACATCAAAATCTAGTTCATCGCCCAGCCAGCTACCGGGCTCAATTACTTGTGGGTAGTCAGCTAAATTAGTGGGGAACGATGTATGAGCAACCGGTCCAATCCCCTCGCCGTATCGAACAGACTGTTTTAGCCCTTGGTTTATATATGCCTTAGCTAAAATAAAGGCATCTTTTAATGGGTAGTCTTTAGCTAAACACGCAGCAATTACCGAAGCCATGCTACACCCGGTGCCGTGGTTATGCGGTGTTTGTATTTTTTGATTGCCTAACCAATATTCTTCACCACTTTGCGTATTACTATCAATACAATAATCAATGCAGTAGCCACTTGGGTAATCCCAATGTCCGCCTTTAATAACAACGGCTTTAGCGCCCCAACTTAATAGCTTATTAGCCGCTTCTTTTATTGCAGCTGGACCAATTAAATACACACCGGTTAATAACTGTGTTTCGTGTGTATTTGGAGTTATTACATCCACCAGCGGCAGTAAGCACTCTTTTATTGCGCTGACGGTATCTTCTTCTGTTAGTAAGTCACCGCTTGAGGCAATAGCGACAGGGTCATATACAATAACGGGAGGCACAGGCCACTTAGTTTTATAATGACTTATATGTTCGCTGATCAACTGAATTTGCTGCACATTGGCTAACATGCCAATTTTTATCACTTTGGCTTTCATATCTTTTTCAAGCGCTAGTAACTGCGATTCAATAATATCGGTAGACACTGCATTAATAGCCTCTACGCCTAAACTATTTTGTGCAGTAAGCGCCGTAATTGCCGTGCAGCCATGTACACCAAAACTTTGCATTGCTTTTATATCTGCTTGAATACCTGCACCGCCGCCAGAATCAGAACCGGCAATTGTCCATACTACGTTATTCATATTCTTTCCTTACTGCTGATGCCAAAATGGCATACCCATTGTTGGGGTTGATGGGGCTGCAACGTCTTTTTCAGGCATTGCTTTTGCTTGATATGCAAAGCGCCCTGCTTCAACTGCGGCTTTAAATGCGCGGCTCATAGTAATTGGGCAACCCGCCCCTGCAATGGCTGAATTTAATAATACCGCATCATACCCCATTTCGAGTGCTTGGCAGGCATGCGATGGCAAACCTAAACCGGCATCTACTATTAATGTGGTATCGGGTAAGCGCTCTCGAATAGTTTTTAAATTATAGCTATTTAACAAGCCTTTACCGGTGCCTATTGGCGCCCCCCACGGCATAAGCACCTCACACCCTAGCTCATTTAAGCGCTGGCAAAGTACTAAGTCATCGGTGCAATAAGGCAATACTTTAAAGCCATCATTAATTAATATTTTTGTGGCTTCAAGTAGCGCAAAAGGGTCAGGCTGTAAATTGTAATCATCGCCAATCAGCTCTAGCTTAATCCAGTCGGTGGCAAATACCTCTCGGCACATTTTTGCAAGCGTTATCGCTTCTTTAACACTGTGGCACCCTGCAGTATTAGGGAGTATTTTTAAACCGGTATTTTTTATTAACTGCCAAAAATCATCACCTGCCGCTGCACTTTGTTGGCGCCTAAGCGACACGGTTACAATTTCAGCGCCAGAGGCGACTATCGATTGGGTCATAATGTCGGGCGACGGATAAAGTGCAGAGCCTATTAATAAACGACTCTTTATTTGCTCTCCATAAATAGTTAAACAGTCTTTAGTTTGCATGAGCTTTATCCGCCTTGAATGGGTGACAGCAACTCAACACTGTCGCCTTCATTAAGTACATAGTTACTGTGCCGACTTTGTGGAATAAATTCGCCATTAACAGCCACAGCAAAAGGCGCGACTGCACCAAAACTTTGAAGTACCTCAACGAGTGCTTTACTATTAACATTAAGTAGCTCGCCATTAATTGTAATATTCATTCTACTCTCACTCTATTCGTGAAACTGCTTGCGCCACTAATGCCGGCGCCAACATATAACCATGTCGATACAAACCGTTAATGCTAATTACATTACCAACTTGTGATACTTCTGGGCGGTTATCGCTAAATGCAGGGCGTAATCCGGTTTGAATACTAAGTAGTCGTGCTTCGGCAAACCCGCTGTGTACGGTATAAGCCGCTGAAAGTAACTCAAGAGTTGAGCGCACTGTTGCGGCACCATTGTCTTGTGACTCTATTTCAGTCGCACCAATTACATATTCATGATTAGGTTTAGGCGCTATATAAATTGGATAACGCGGGTGCATTAAACGCACGGGCCTGATTAAACTTACCTCTGGTGCGTATAACCTTGCTACTTCGCCGCGCACACCTCTAAGCGGTTTATCATCTTGAGTATTTTTAGCACCAAGCCCACGGCAATCAATAATGTAATCAAATGGTCGATTGTTTATTTTATTGTCGCTAATGGTTACGCGCTGATTAAATACAAATTTTACTTTGCGTTTGTTGAGCTGTGCAAAGCTGGCTTTATAAAATGCTTGGTTATCAATTTGCCCCTCGCAGGGTAAAAATAAGCCTTGATTAAAGCGCCCTGCAAGTTCAGGTTCAAGCATTGTAATTTGCTGAGCATTTATATGCTCGGCAGTGTGATCAGCTAGCGGTTTTATACGCTGTGCAAAGCTTTGTAAATCGCCTTTGTCCTGCTGATGCGCAATGACCAACGTGCCTTGCTGCTGAAAAAAAACGTCACTTTCAAGCTCGGCAATAATGCTGGGCCAGCGCTTCATTGAATCAAGACCCATTAAAGCTAAATCAGCCTCACATAACACCGACTCAGCAAGCGGGGCAAGCATTGCTGCAGCCACTTTACCGGCGCTATTTGGGGTTTGCTCATCGTCTGCTTCAAACACAGTTACATGATGCAACTTACTCAGCGTAAGCGCAGCTAACCTGCCCGCTAAACCAAACCCAACCACCGCAATGTTATAAGACACGAAAACCTCCAAAGCAGTTATTAGTAGGTGCGAATTTACTTCGCACTTCTTCAATTTTTAAAGAAGCGAGGTATAAAACCTCACCTACGTCTGCATCTAACTTCTAGCGATAATTACTTTATACCGCTTTATGGTAAATCTCTGAGCCTGTTTGCTTAAACTCAGCTGACTTAGCTTTCATTTCGGCTTCTACATCAACCATTTTTATTTCAATAGCGTCGCCAGCGTTATTAGGATCAATACCACGTGTTTCTAAATCTTTAGCGTAATCGCGTACTTCTTGGCTAATTTTCATAGAGCAAAATTTAGGACCACACATAGAGCAAAAGTGAGCCACTTTGCCTGATTCTTGCGGCAGGGTTTCGTCGTGATACTCGCGAGCTCGGTCTGGATCTAAACCAATATTAAATTGGTCATGCCATCTAAACTCAAAGCGTGCTTTTGATAAGGCGTTATCGCGCTCTTGCGCGCCAGGATGCCCTTTTGCTAAATCGGCGGCATGTGCAGCTATTTTGTAGGTAATTAAGCCTTCTTTAACATCTTCTTTATTTGGCAGACCTAAATGCTCTTTAGGTGTTACATAGCAAAGCATTGCACAGCCGTACCATGCTATTTGAGCGGCACCAATACCAGAAGTAATATGGTCATACCCTGGTGCAATATCGGTCGTTAACGGGCCTAAAGTATAAAATGGCGCTTCGTCACAATGTTTTAATTGCTCGTCCATATTGGCTTTAATCATGTGCATTGGCACATGTCCAGGGCCTTCAATAAATACTTGTACGTCGTGCTTCCACGCAATTTTAGTCAGTTCACCTAATGTGCGCAGCTCACTAAACTGTGCTTCATCGTTGGCGTCAGCAATCGAACCAGGGCGAAGTCCATCACCGAGTGAAAAACACACATCGTATTGTTTTAAAATTTCACAAATGTCTTCAAAGTGTGTGTATAAAAAGTTTTCTTTATGATGCGCTAAACACCATTTAGCCATAATTGAGCCACCACGCGACACAATACCGGTTACACGTTTAGCGGTCATTGGTACGTAACGAAGCAGTACACCCGCATGAATAGTAAAGTAATCAACACCCTGCTCGGCTTGTTCAATAAGCGTATCGCGGAAAATTTCCCACGTTAAATCTTCAGCCACACCATTTACTTTTTCAAGCGCTTGATAAATCGGTACTGTGCCAATAGGTACAGGCGAGTTACGTACAACCCATTCGCGCGTTTCGTGAATGTAACGGCCCGTTGATAAGTCCATCACGGTGTCTGCACCCCAGCGGGTAGACCACACCATTTTTTCTACTTCTTCTTCAATAGATGAACTAACCGATGAATTGCCAATATTGGCATTAACTTTTACTAAAAAGTTACGACCTACAATCATAGGCTCTGTTTCTGGATGGTTTATATTATTTGGTAAAATAGCGCGTCCACGGGCTATTTCGTCGCGTACAAATCCTGGAGTGATAAATTCAGGAATACTCGCACCAAACGACTCGCCTTTATGCTGCGCCGCAAGTAATTCTTTACGAATCTCTGCACGCCCCATATTTTCGCGAACGGCTACGTATTCCATTTCAGGAGTAATAATCCCTTGGCGTGCGTAGTGCATTTGCGTTACGTTTTTGCCCGCGATACCACGGCGAATTTTTGGAAGGTGATCAAAGCGAATATGATCCAGCCCTTCATCTGCCATGCGTTGCTGCGAGAACTGCGACGTAACAGATTCAAGAACTTCGGTGTCACCACGGCTTTCAATCCATTGTTCACGAAATTTTGGTAAGCCTTTGCGTACATCTAGTTCAAAATTAGGATCGGTATACGGGCCCGACGTATCGTAAACACGTAGCGGATCATTTGACTCATAAACAGGGTTTTCATCTGTGCCACCAATAAACGTATCACTTAACGTAATTTCACGCATACCAACACGCACACCAGGTTGAGTGCCTTCAACGTATACTTTATGAGAATTTGGAAACGGTTGACCCGTTAAGTTATAAATATATTCAGACGCGGCAGCACGAGTTTCTCGGCGTGACGCTTTATTTGTAGTATTTGACATGACTTGCCTCATTGCTTAAGGGTTGTCTTGTCAGATATTCCGAGGAATAGAGAAAGATCGTAAAGTAGCGTACATACTACTTTGCAGCCTAAAATAAACAAAATCACTTTATTGTGCGCATAAAAAAAGACGCACAAGCGTCCCATTTTAGGCAGCTTGTTCCCTACGCAGGTATTAACCTGATCAGGTTCACGGATCCCGCTTTCGCGATCTCAGCCAAAAACTAATTACTTAGCTTTGGCACTCCGACAAGTATTGATATATAAATTCTGTTCGTTAATTTGAAGGTGTTACCCAACAAATCTGCGCTGAGTGTACGTCAGTTAAAAACTGCCCGCAAGGGGCTGTTTTTCAAAAACTTAAAATTATTTAGGGATAAACACAAATGTTTGCTCGCCTTGCATGACTAATTGCTGGCCTTGCATTTTAAGCTCGGCACCTTGCTTTAAGGCTTGTAATAACTGCTGCTCAAACTCATCAAGGTCTTCGCCGCACGACTTGCGCGTCATTCCTAATTTACTTACGGTAAGGTTACTTTCTTCAAGCGAGCCTTCACCAAAAAATTTGTTACAGCCAGCAAAACCGTTTACTTGCAGTGCTTCAATAAAGCTCATTGATGCATTAAACGAAGGTGGAATTGCTAAACCATCAACACGTGATAATTGCCATTGGGTGTATTTAAGCTGCTCACTGGTAACCGTCCCTGTTGATGCGCAACCAACACATAAACCGACTATAAGCATCGGTATTGCTGCTAATTTCATGCTACTACTAACTAATTGTCTAATTAATGTAATTGTAACAATATTTATGCCCTTTATCCGTTAAAAATGCATGTTTTAAATGTAAATTTTTGTTCTATGATAGTTCAAAAGTTATGCGATTAAGTACTAAGTTGCAGTTTTAAATACGTTATCTATTTGCTCAGGTAAAAACGGTCTACCTTTTTCATTAACAGACGTTCCTATAACCAGTGCATTAAGCATTACTTTTTCATCCCTTTTACGTATAACCGTTTGCTTAAACGCAAATTTTAAACGACTAATACGCTGCGGCTCCACAGCCACATAAAATTCATCACCTGGTAATAGTGAATGTTTATAGTCCATTTCGCTGCGCATCACGACTAGGTTAATTTTATCTTTCGCTAATTGAGCAAAATCAATACCGTGTGCGTACAAAAATTCATGGCGAGCATGCTCTAAATAATTAAAATAAACACTGTTATTTACGATACCTTGTAAGTCACATTCGTAATCACGTACTTTGAAGTCAACTTTAAAGGTCATATTAGTAATCCTGATTATTTAACGTATAATTGCCGCGTTTATAGCACATGTGTTTAAATAATTGCTACCATACGAGTCCCTAAAATGGAGTTAAGTAACCCAATGAACTTACGTTTGTCTTTAATTACTGCCGCACTTTTACCGCTGCTTGGTGCACCAATTGCAGCTAACGCTGATGATAGCGACCTAGAAAGAATTGTTGTAACCGGCGATTTTCAGCGCGAAAGCATTCAAACTTTAAGCGCGAGTGCGAGCTTATTCAGCGAAGATGAAATTAATCAACGTGGTGCAAGTTACTTAGACGAAATGTTAGGCAGTACCGCCAATGTAAATTTTGCATCTGGTGCGTCGCGTGGTCGTTACATCCAAATTCGTGGCGTGGGACTTCGCTCACAATTTGTAGACCCTATTAATCCATCTGTAGGCTTAGTTATTGATGGTATTAACTATTCTGGTCTTGGTGGCAGCTCATTATTATTTGATATAGACCAAGTAGAAATTTATCGTGGCCCACAAGGTACACGCTTTGGCGCAGACGGTATGGCCGGTATGATCCAAATGGGTTCAGCTAAAGCCACAAGCGATCCAAGCTTAAAATTACAAGTAGGTGCTGGCACATACAACACCCGCGAAGCAGGCATTGCAGCAAGCACAGGCTTAACAGATGACACTAGCGCACGCGTTAGCTACTTTCGCAGAAAGTCAGACGGTTACGTAGATAACCTGTACTTAAATGACGAAACACAAAATCAAGACGAACAAGTAGCGCGTTTTAAATTAAACAGCCAGCTTACAAAGCATTTAAATACTGAGTTAAACCTTCACTATATTGACATAAACAACAGCTACGATGCGTTTACGCTTGATAACAGCCGCAATAGTGTTGCTGATGAACCAGGGCAAGATAATCAAGAAAGCTACGCAATAGGTGTTAAGAATACTTATACGGGTTTTGACGCTTTTGATGTAAATCTAAACCTATCGGCTATCGATACCGAATTACTTTACAGCTTTGACGAAGACTGGGTATGTAACGATACAAGTGAGCCAAAGTTATGTGCTGCTGGCTTACATCCAGATGGATACAGCTCAACCGATCTTTACAGCCGCGATCGCGACGATCAGTCTGTAGATTTACAGTTTAATTCTAAAACGGGTAACTGGGTTGCGGGTATTTATTACCAAAACCGTGACGTTGATTTAGAGCGCCAATACACATGGTTAGCAAGCCCGTTTTCTTCAACTTACGAAACGAGTAACGTTGCAGTATATGGTCAAGTAGCGACTCCAATTGGCCCTAAAACAACATTAATTACAGGTTTACGTGTAGAGCAATACCAAGGCGACTACACCGATAGTAATGGCTTTATACAAGACACTGACGACGTAATGGTTGGCGGTAAAATAGCACTTGAATATCAAGTGATTGATCGCACTATGATCTACACCAGCATTACGCGTGGCTACAAAGCTGGCGGTATTAACTCAGAAGCGCTTGCTAAAGCCAAAGATGAAGGCTTAAACCTAAGCGCTGATTTTTTCCAGCAACACACCAGTTTCGACCCTGAATATTTATGGAGTGGCGAATTTGGTGTTAAAGGCTCATCGCTTGATGACAAATTTACGCTTCGCTTAGCTGCATTTTACATGCACCGCGACGATATTCAGTTAAAAGCATGGCAAGTAGAAGGTCAGCAATTTACCGGTTATGTTGATAACGCAAGTTCTGGTAGCAACTACGGATTAGAAGTTGAAGGTAGTTACCAACTAACTGATAATCTATTTTTAACGGGTAGTGCTGGTTACCTAAATACAGAAATAGACGACTTTGTAACGCAGTCAGGCTTAAACCAAGACGGCCGCGAACAAGCACAATCGCCTAAATATCAATATGCATTTACTGCTCGTTATAACTTTACCAGTGAGCTTTACGGTATGGTGGGTGTTGAAGGTAAAGACGATTACTATTTCTCAGATAGCCATAACTCACAAGCACCAAGCAGCAACTTAGTTAATTTAAGCTTTGGCTACGAAGCAGACATGTGGGCAGTTCGCGCATGGGCTCGTAACGTGTTTGACGAAACAGTCCCAACACGTGGTTTTGAATTTGGTAATGACCCACAAGATAGTTATGCAACGCATACATACACACAGCTAGGCGAGCCTCGTGTAGCAGGTGTTACGTTTACACTTAATCTGTAAAGCACAGCCGTTGGCTTTCAAATGAAAGCTTTCTGCAAGCAAATAAAAACACCGCGTTTAAATTAAACGCGGTGTTTTTATTTGTAGGTGAGGTTTTATACCTCGCTTTTTATAAAGTTAAATTACATGAACGCGAAATAAATTCGCACCTACAGGTTTGGCGTATATTGTTGGGTTTGATGTTTATTGTAAGTGAGGTTTTATACCTCTCTTTTTTATAAAGTTAAATTACACGAGCGCGAAATAAATTCGCACCTACAGGTTTAGCGTATGTTGTTGGGGTTGATTTTTATTGTAGGTGAGGTTTTATACCTCGCTTTTATAAAGTTAAATTACACGAGCGCGAAATAAATTCGCACCTACAAATATTCTACCTACGCCTACAGGCTAAGCATCACGCTCTTTGAACATCAAAAGCTATTACGTCTTTAATTTTCTCTTTATTTGTTGCGAGCATTACAAGCCTATCTATACCCAAAGCCACCCCTGCGCATTGTGGTAATCCATGATCTAGCGCTTTAATTAAACGCGTATCCATTGGCACTTGCTTTAAACCGTTGTTAGCGCGGTATGTGTTATCATCATTAAAACGTTTAGCTTGCTCACTGGCATTTGTTAGTTCGTTAAAGCCGTTAGCTAATTCCATATTTTTATAATAAAGCTCAAAGCGCCCTGCTACTCGCTCATCGTGTTCACAAATTTGCGCTAGTGCCGCTTGAGAAGCTGGAAAGTGATACACAAAGCATGGCTTATCTTGTCCTATTGTTGGCTCCACTTTCATACAAAATAATAATTGCAGTAAGGTATCTTTATGCGTTTCATTTTGGGCTATATCAGCAAACCCATGCTCACACGCAAGTTGCTTTAACTGCTCTATGTTCGCTGTTAGCGGGTCAAGCCCGAGTGCTTGTTCAAACGCTTTTTGATAGGTAAATCTAGTTGCAGGTTCAACATCTAAAACAAGCTGCATTAGCTCATCCATTTCATCCATAAGTGCAAATTCGTCAAAGCCTGGGCGATACCATTCCAGTATTGTAAATTCGGGATTGTGATGTCTACCCGCTTCTTCATTTCTAAATGCTTTACAAAGCTGAAAAATAGCGCCTGAGCCTGCTGCTAACAAGCGTTTCATAGCAAACTCTGGAGATGTTTGTAAAAACAGAGGAAGACCACCAGCATGGCCAGGGCCTACAAATGTGGTATTAAAACTGGCTAAGTGCACATCGGTTACACTGGCAGCACTTAAGCTTGGAGTTTCTACCTCTAAAACATCACGTGCATAAAAAAATTCACGGATGCTACGTAATATCGCTGCGCGTTGTTTTAGTGTTTCAATGCTTGCGCTTGGGGCCCAAAGATCTGCTGACATATTTTCTCCAAAAAAAATCCCAGCATTAAAGCCAGGATTTTATTAAACAACGTTAAAACTTACTTAACGCGGCTTACGTATTCACCATTACGAGTGTCTACTTTAATTACTTCGCCAATTTGTACGAATAATGGAACTCGTACCACAGCACCTGTGCTAAGCGTTGCTGGTTTACCACCAGTACCGGCTGTATCACCTTTAAGGCCAGGATCTGTTTCAGTGATCTCAAGCTCAACAAAGTTAGGTGGTGTAACAGCAATAGGGCTGCCGTTCCATAATGTAATTGTGCATAAGTCATTTTCAACTAACCATTTAACTGCATCGCCTAGTGCTTTTTCGTCAGCAGCAATTTGCTCAAATGTTTCGTTGTTCATGAAATGCCAAAATTCGCCGTCTGTGTATAGATACGCTAAATCTGTATCCATTACATCAGCACCTTCAACTGATTCACCCGATTTAAAGGTTTTTTCAAGCACCTTACCAGAGATAAGTTTACGGATACGAACACGGTTAAACGCCTGACCTTTACCAGGTTTTACCATTTCATTTTCTAAGATACTGCAAGGCTCGCCGTCCATCATAATTTTTAGGCCGCCCTTGAACTCGTTGGTGCTATAATTCGCCATCGTTTCCTCTATTTATATTTTTTCGAGTAATCTACATGCCAATGATACAAAGAAATGAAGCAAATTTGCATAAAAACTGGCAAAAAGAATTAGCAAATGTAGTTACCTGCCCAAAAACCTTGCTTAAAATGGTCGGTTTATCGAGCCAAGTCCATGAAAACGACCTAAAAGCCCGCAGTTTATTTCCGGTACGGGTGCCTATCCCTTTTATAAAAAAAATTCGTAAAGGTGACGCAAACGATCCGTTACTGCTACAAGTTATGCCACGCCATCAAGAATTTTTAACTAAATCAGGTTTTAATAAAGATCCCCTACTCGAGCAAGATAACGACCAACCAGGCCTGTTACACAAGTATAAATCGCGTGTTTTAGTGATGTTTAAAACCGGCTGTGCTGTAAATTGTCGTTACTGCTTTAGAAGGCATTTTCCGTATCAAGAAAACCAACTCAATAAAAAAAGTCTGCTAGAAACACTGAGCTATATAAAATCAGATAGCAATATAAACGAAGTGATTTTAAGTGGTGGCGATCCACTGATGGCCAAAGACGATGCAATAAGCTGGTTTTTGGATGAGCTTGAGCAATTACCACAAATTAAACGAATGCGAATACATAGCCGTTTGCCGGTAGTTATACCTGCGCGAGTGACCGATGAGTTATGTGAACGACTCGCAAAATCGCCGTTAAAGATTATTTTTATTAATCATATTAACCACGCCAACGAAATAGACGCTGACTTTAAAGCAGCCATGCAAAAGCTAAAACAAGCAAATGTCACGCTATTAAACCAAGCCGTTATTTTAAAAGATGTGAATGATACTGTTGATGCGCAAATAAACTTAAGCGAAGCGCTATTTGACGCAGACGTACTGCCGTATTATTTGTATTTGCTAGATAAAGTTGAAGGGGCGAGCCACTTTGATATTAATGAAGCGCAAGCAATAAAAATAATGGCAGAGCTATTAAAAGCTCTGCCCGGATTTTTAGTGCCTAAATTAGTAAGAGAGATCGGTGGTCAAAAAAGTAAAACACCTATCGATCTTAAGCTAATTTAAACATATATATTTACGTTATTACCCAGTGATGCAGTCGCCGATTTAGCCGGCGTTTGCGCACTTGACGATTGCGCTGCACCTTCAATAAGTGCAAGCGCTGCAGCGCCATCAGCTAATTGCTGTTTTTTAGACAAAGCAGCAGTGTAAAGCTCGCTGCCTTGGCCTGAACCAGACATAGCTGGTAAATTTCCACCTGATATATTCATAATTATAAGCCTTAATCAACCTGACTTTTAAATGTAATCCACGTATTATGTCGGCCATGCAGCACAAAGCTTTAGGAAAACCATGGATTCTATAATTGAACAACTCAATGCCAACTTAAAAATTGTTTATCGTCAGGCACTTGATGCTGACAAAAAACTCGACGAGCTTCAACAGCAAGGTCACGGTAAGTTTAAAGCCTTATTTACTGCCGATTCAGGCTTTAGCTTTGAAGCTAAACGTTTTAAGCCTTATGTTCTTGATGTAGCCGCTGATGTTGAAAGCTTATCTAACGATGGTTTTGATGAAGAAAAACTTAAAACAACCGTTATTAAGTTACAGCAAATACTCACGTTGTTAGCTACCTTTAAGTAAAGCTTAAAAACGAAAATGCCGCTATTTAGCGGCATTATTATTTTGAGTTAATCTAAACTTGGTAATATTTGCTCACCAAACCATTCTGTTAGTAAGCGTTTTTCGTAATAAAATGATTCGTCGCGACCCATTTTAATTTTATCCATAAAGCCCATGTCTTTAAGCTCTACGTCACTACCTTTACTTAATACTGTACCGTCGTTATCGGTTAACGAATAATTTAGCTTAATGCGTGGAAAGTAAATCGGTTTTACTACACGAATTTCGTCCATACCGCCATAACGTACATCACCTGCTAAATCTAAATCAGTAAACTCTACATTTAATTTATAATCTTTTGGCAATTGCTCAGCTAATTTAGCCATATGTTTTTCAAAACTTGCCGCAATATTTTTATGATATGAGCTCTTAGTTTGGTTTGACGCTCGCACATCACGATAATCATTAAAGTCATGCCATTTAACAACAGACTCACCCGCATGGGCAAGTGCAGGCAATGCAATACACATTGTTGCTGCTATTTTTTTAACTAAATTCATATCTTTCTCCAAAGAGGTAGACCAATCACAAAAGTGTAGACTGGAGTAAACCTAGCATTAGCTATTACTAGACTCATTTTAGCACTTGTTTATTAACTATAACTTAATCTTAAGTATAAAGTGTTACTTGTACTGAGTAAAATATAATCAAAAGTGCTTGATTTACCGTTATTAAAAAAAGATGTTATTTAAACTATAGAAATTACAGATAAAGCATGTAAATCACCTCTATTTATGGTGAAATTAACTCAATTGATAAAAGGTACCCACGGAGCTTTCATGACTATTTTAGTAACCGGTGGCGCTGGCTATATTGGCTCGCACACTGTTTTAGAACTTTTACAGCAAGGTAACGATGTTGTTGTTATTGATAATTTAAGTAACTCATCACAAGAATCTCTTGCACGCGTAAAAAAAATCACAGGTAAAGAAGCTACTTTTTACCAAGGCGATATTCTCGATAAACCCTTTTTAGATTCAGTATTTGCAAAACACACGGTTGATAGTGTTATACATTTTGCGGGTTTAAAATCAGTGGGTGAGTCGGTTGCAAAGCCCGTTGAATACTATCAAAACAATGTACAAGGTACACTTACGCTTGTTGATGCAATGCGCGACGCGGGTGTATTCAAGTTAGTATTTAGCTCGTCAGCCACGGTATACGGCGACCCTGCAAGCTTACCGATTAAAGAAGACTTCCCTGTAGGCGGTACTACTAACCCGTACGGCACATCTAAACTAATGGTTGAAATGATGCTACAAGATATCGCTAAATCAGATGAGCGCTTTGCGTTTGCTATTTTGCGTTACTTTAATCCAGTAGGTGCACATGAGTCGGGCTTAATTGGTGAAGACCCTAATGGTATTCCAAATAACCTTTTACCGTTTATTGCACAAGTAGCGGTAGGTAAATTAAAGCAACTCGCTGTATTTGGTGATGATTACGATACCATTGATGGCACAGGTGTACGCGACTATATACATGTAGTCGATTTAGCAATGGGTCATTTAAAAGCGCTTGATAAAATAGCCACTAGCACAGGCGCATTAGTTTATAACCTAGGTACTGGTAATGGTTACTCTGTACTACAAATGGTTAATGCATTTATTAAAGCAAGCGATCAGGCTGTACCCTACCAGGTTTCACCTCGCCGCCCTGGTGATATTGCTGCATGTTATGCAGCGCCAGAAAAAGCACTTAATGAACTTGGCTGGGAAGCAGTGCGCGGTATTGATGAAATGATGCAAGATACATGGCGTTGGCAGTCAAATAACCCTAACGGTTATAAGGGTTAAGTAAAGCAAGCTTCAAACTTAAAGTAAGTGCGCGGTATAAAACCGCGCCTACAGAGTACTTTAAATACCGAGTTCAATTTTATAGCTGTGTTGTAGGCGTAGAGCGCAGCTTTTAATATTTAAAACTGATTGTTACTTACTTTTGGCTTCTCTAAAGCGCAGCGCCCTCTTAGCCTCTTTGTGAATAAATTACTTAAAATCTTTTTGCACAAAGAGAAGTAAATGATAAGACACCAAAGCATATAAATTACGAGCTTCGCTCGTCACGCCAGCAAGCAGCGCGTCTACAAGTAATTTAACCACAGCGTAAATTTTGGCTGTAGGCGTTTAGCTTGCTCACGCGAAAAGCGCAGCTTTTAATATTTATAACTGATTGTTACTTACTCTTGGCTTCTCTAAAGCGCAGCGCCCTCTTAGCCTCTTTGTGAATAAATCACTTAAAATCTTATTGCACAAAGAGAAGAAAAAGAGGAGTAAATGAGAAGAGACCAAAACATAGAAATTACGAGCTTCGCTCGTCACGCCAGCAAGCTGCGCGTCTACAAGTAATTTCAGCACAGCGTTAAGTTTTGGCTGTAGGCGAAGAGCTTGCTCTCGCGAAAAGCGCAGCTTTTAATTACTTGCATCTAACATCTAACAAATTTCTTTGTTATGTCTGCGCCCACTGCCTTAACAAATTATGATAAACACCCGTTAACTGAATAATCTCTGGGCTATCTTCTACTTTGCTGCGCAAACTTTGAATCGACATATCTAAATCAAATAACAAACCACGTTTTTCGTCGCTGTTAATCATGCTCTGTAACCAAAAGAATGAGGCTAATCTGCGCCCACTCGTTACTGGCATTACACGATGTAAGCTCGTTGAAGGGTACAACACCATACTGCCTGCTGGCAGCTTTACGCTATGTGAGCCATAAGTGTCTTCAATAACAAGTTCACCGCCCTCATAGTCTTCGGGGTCATTAATAAATAACGTCATTGATACATCTGTACGAATTTTCACAGGCGTACCCGGCACTTGCCTGATTGCATTATCTACATGCACACCAAACGATTGCCCGCCTTGATAACAGTTAAATAACGGAGGAAAAATTTTTGCAGGAAGTGCTGCCGACATAAACAAATTACTGCGCGCAAGTGCTGCCATAATAATGTCGCCGAGCTCTTGGCATTCAGGGCTATTTTCAGGTAGCTGTAAGTTATTTTTTGCTTTGGTTGATTGATGCCCTGCGGTAATACTGCCATCGGCCCACTGCGCTTTAAGCAAAACCTCATGACAATAAGCCACTTCTTCTTTTGTTAATAGCTCTGGAATTTTAACTAGCATGTGCGCCCTCTCACATTTTTATCAAATAATTAAGGGCAGGTAATAGGCCTGCCCTTATATTTACTCATACTTTTTAATTTGTTTTAAAATTAAAAAGAGTAGCTTGCTGTTAGGCTAAACTTACGACCATCACCTGGTACAAAGTGCCCGCCACCTAGCTGATCAACGTAATCTTTATCACCTAAGTTTTCACCGTTAAACTGCAGGCTCAAATCTTTTGATATGTCGTACGCAACCATCAGGTCAAAAATAGTATAACCCGGTGCACGAGAACGTGTTGACGTAGTCCCGTTGTAACGCTCACCTACATATTGCGCACCTAAACCAAACGATAATTTATCCGACATATCGTACGTAGTCCAAACACTTGCGCTATTTTTAGGCGTACGAGCAAGCTCGTTACCAATTTGAGTTGCGTCGTCGCCTAATGCTTTAGTTACTTCGCTATCTTGGTAAGTGTATGAAGCAATTACAGTCCACTCTTTAGTAATTAGTCCAGTTGCTGAAAGCTCTAAACCTTGTACACGCTGTTCACCACCGAGTATTTCGTCACTTGAGCTATCTGCAAATGGGTCATCAGTACGGGCATTGGTTTTTTCAGTACGGAAAAGTGCAGCATTAGTTTGCAGGCGGCCATCCATTAGGCTCCATTTAGTTCCTAATTCATAACTGCGGCTTTCTTCTGCATCTAAATCAGCTGCATTTGAACGCGTAGATACCGTTAGGCTTTCAGCCGATGGGTTAAATGAATTACCTGCGCCTAAATATACACTGCCATTTTCTGTAGGTTTATAAACTACAGCTGCATTCCAGCTAAATAAGTCGTCACTTGTAGAAATTAAAGCGCTTGGGTCATTGTAATCGTTGTGATAATCCGTAGTGAAGCTATCAAAGCGAATTCCGCCTGTAACTTCCCATTGCTTGTTAAGTGTCACTGTATCAAATGCATAAATAGCTTGGTTTTTAGCTTTAGCTTCAATGCTTGTACCGTCACGGCCATACACACCCGTAAATGCAATTGTTGCATCAGGATTGTATAAGTCGTTGCGTATTCCATCTTCAATTAGGTTATCAGGTGTAGTTGCAACAAAGTTATGGCGTGTAAACGTTTCGTTTGCAAGTTCAACACCCACTACAACATCGTGAGTAAAGCCAGCAAATTCATAGTTACCAATTAAATCAACTTGAAGTGCAGCAAGTGAATTTTCTGTATCACGTGTTTTTTCATCTGCAAAGGTAATGTCAGTGTCTGTTGTAACCGAGAAATAACGCGGTGCAGTTGTTACCGATTCACGTTTAACTTTACCTAAACGACCTTGCACACGTAACGTAGTATTTTGAGAAAAATCATACTCATAACGAGCTGTTGTTGAGTAGGCTTCAATATCTTCATAATCACGGTAAATATTACCGTAAAAGTTATCAAAATCGACAGGAGAAGGTGAGCGCGCGCTATCTGCAAGTTCAGCTACTGGCGTATCACTGTAAACCCAAGGAATACCGTAATCTGGTAAATTGTCTTGGCGCTGATACTCTAGGTTTAAATCAAAACGGCTGTTTGTACCAAGCCCTGTTGCAAATGCAAACGCAACAGCATTTGTTTCATTCTCAACATGGTCACGACCTGCAACATCACCTTTATCAGTAAGAAGATTGATACGTAGTGCGCTTGTGTCGTTTACTTGAATGTTAGTATCAAAACGACCACGGTAATCGTTTTCTGTACCTAAACGTAGCGAAACGTCGTTAAAGTTGTCTAACTTCGCCTTTTTACTTTCTAAATTAACACTACCACCTGCTGCGCCACGACCAGAAACCGCTGAGCCTGGGCCTTTTGCAACTTCAACGGCTTCAATGTTGTAAATATCACGTGTGTAACCTGCAACATCACGAATACCATCTACAAAAATATCATTTGTTGCACTAAAACCACGAATCGACATGCTATCGCCAGTAGGTGAGCCACCCTCACCTGCAGCTAAAGAAATACCAGACACATTGCGTAAAGCATCACGTAAGCTATCTACGTTTCTATCTTTCATTACCGCTTGGTTAATTACCGTTACAGTTTTAGCTGTATCGAGTAGCGGTTGAGTGTATTTATGAGACGTTGATTTTTCAACAACATAGCTAGACTCAGTTTTAGTTTCTGCTTTAGTTACCGATAGTTCTTGAACATCCTGTGCACTTGCCCAAGTTGAAAGCGTTGCCGTAACAACCGCTGCAATTGGCTTTATGTAGGCATTTCCTTTATTCGATGGCTTACTCATGGTTACTCCGTAGTTTTTATTAAGCACTTAACTATTGTTAATTTAAGGTACATATTTAATTTCGGCGAAATCCTACCACCCAAACAACGCAATGTAAACGATAACTGTTATCAATTGCATTGTTATGTAAATTCCTATATTGTATACACACTCAAAAATTAACAGTAATTACGTCCTTGTAATTGCTTGTAGTAACTTTCAGGATTGTTGTTAAGTAATGCGAAGCTTAATTAAACCAATTAGCGTAGTTATCGCGCTTTGTAGCACTATGGCAGTAAAAGCCGACACTGTTAGTGAGCTAGAACAACTCGTTAATAAATGGCTACAAATAGAAAATCAAAACACAGAATTAAATACTCATTGGCTTGAACAAAAAAGCAGCATGGAGCAAACCTTAACGCTTCTAAATGCTGAGCAGCAGCAACTTAGCGAGCTTAATCAGCGTAGAAAAAAAAACACCAGTGAGCTTGCCCAAAAACGCGAACAGCTTGTTACCAAGCAATCAGAGCTTGAAAATGATCAACAGCAATTAAATGATCAACTAGCGCGTATTTCTCAGCAATTACTTTCATTACAAGTGCAACTCCCCCCGCCACTTTTAAGTAGTTGGAAAAACACCGGTGATTTAAGCGACTCACAGCTCAGTACAACTGACAAATTACAAACAGCGCTAAAAATGCTGACTCTACTTAATGATTTTCAACAACGTATTTCTATTCACGAAATGGCTATTAAGCATCCTGATGGGCAAGAAGTATGGGTAAAGCAGCTTTACTTAGGTGCAGCTCAAGCATGGTTTGTAAGCGAAGATTTAAGTTATGTAGGTATTGGTTTTCCAAATGACTTAGGTTGGCAGTGGGAATTTGACCCAAGCATTAATGCTGAACAAGTTGCACTGGGTATTGCTGTACAGCAAAAAAAGCGCGCTGCTGATTGGGTAACACTCCCAATATTAAGTTATGTAAATAAAAACCAGCAAGGGGCTAAATAATGGCTACTAACAGCATAATTGCAGTATTTAGCGCCACGGTTTTACTTTTTAGCGCAAACATTTCTTTTGCAGCCAGCAGTGATGATGCTAAACAAAGTATTTTAAGTGATATTAAAACAGCGCAACGCACTCTAAATAAAACTCAAAATAGTATTTCAAAAGAGCAAGCTACTCTTGCAAAGCAAATTTTTACCAAGCAGCAATCGCTCAGTAAATTGCGCGAACAAGCAGCCGTTAATCGCCGCCTAGCTGACGAAAACACATTAAGCCTTGATCAGTTACAAACCCGATTAGACACTTGGCAACAACAACAGCAATATCAATTAAACTTACTTAGCCGTTTTGTGCGCCAAAATACCAGCAATAGTGCTAGCAGTAACGAGTCGACTAATAACCAAAACGAGTTATTAAGCCGCGTTATATCGCAAATTAATAATCAAGAACAGGCACTTTATCCACAGTTTAAAAAACAATCGGTTGTGCTAAGTAATGGCGAATTAAGCCAAGCTAGTACCCTTCAAGTAGGGCCTGTTGCATGGTTTAGTACGCAAACACCTAAACTTATGGGTTTATTAAATTTGGATGATGAATCTAATGCATTAAAGGTAGCGTTAGTACAATCAACAAGTGACGATAACCCACTCGATAATACTTTAAAGCAAAACGGTGTAGGCTCTACATTACTTACTTTTGATCCTAGTTTAACGCACTTAGTGACTAGCCAAGCCCAACAAGAAAGTCCGCTTGAACACTTAGAAAAAGGCGGTTTATGGGCTATCCCTATTATTTTATTTGCCTGCTTTGCACTAACCATTGCGCTATTAAAAGCCGCGCAATTACTGCGTTTAAGTAAAATTAAAATGCACTCTCAAATGCAATTACAGCAATTTTTTAAAGCTGAAAATAGCAATGAATTTGCAGGCATGCAGCAGCAGTTATTTAACTTAACGCTGCAAAGCGAAAAAGGCCAAGTACGAGACGATCAATTATTTAATCAGTTAATTCACGATAAGCATAAACTCGATAACTTTATTGGCGCTATTGCCGTTACGGCTGCAGTAGCACCACTACTTGGCTTGTTAGGTACTGTTAGCGGCATGATTGAAACATTTAAAATGATGACCTTGTTTGGCTCAGGCGACCCAGAAGTTGTATCGGGCGGTATTGCACAAGCACTTATAACAACTGAATTAGGTTTAGTCGTTGCCATACCAGCTCTGGTATTAAATGCACTGTTATCGCGTAAAGCAAAAGCGTATTACAGCCAACTAGAAGGCTTTGCATTACAGCTAAGCCAACTAGAAAAAGGAGAAACCAATGTTTGAAAAAATCGTTAGTAACCCTATTTGCTGGTGTATTCTTTTACTCGCTTTATTTGTATACCAGTTAATTTTTCATGACTTACTGCACCTTAAACAATACCAAGCGCAGCGCAAAGGCTACTGGCAAGAGGTTAGCTCTATTTTAACGGCTGCTCTTCCGCTACTTGGTTTATTAGGTACCATTGTTGGTTTGCTTGATACATTTAAAGTAATGGCGCTGGGCCATAACGAGTTAATGAGTGACGCCATTGGTGATGCATTACTAACAACTCAATTGGGCCTTGTGTGCGCTATTCCTGCATGGTTAATGCAAGCTTACTTAGCGTATTCGCAGCGTAATCCTAAATTACATACGTTAAGTAAACAGTTAGGGTAACACTATGCAATCACGATTAAAGCACAAACTAGATCAAGAAGCGGGGCAACATATCGATATGTCGCCACTACTTGATGTGGTATTTATATTGCTAATATTTTTTATTGTTACAACCGTATTTGTACGCGAAAGCGGCGTTGAAGTTGATAAACCACAAGCCGTATCGGCCAGTCGCCTTGAGCAGCAAGTTATATTTTTAGCAATAACCGACTCTCAACAAGTATTTTTTGATGGTAGCCAAATTGGTGTCGCTGGTGTACGTAGTAGTGTCGAGCAAATGCTCAAACAGCAACAACGCCCTGTGGTTATTCAAGCTGATAAAACAGTACCTACAGAGTTACTTGTTCAAGTAATTGACGAAGCAAAGCTGGCAGGCGCGGCGCAAGTTAACTTAGCTACGAAGCAATAATATGCACACGATTGACTCGCCTCAAAAAACAAAAAACAATCGCCATCCACTTTTTGCATTTGGCCTTAGCCTCATTGTACTTAGTGCTGCATTACTACTTTTATGGCTTGGACAACTTGCAGAGCATCATATACAAGACAAAGTGGTTGTACGTGAGATTGCCATGGTGGCACTGCCACCTCCTCCTCCGCCATCAATATCGCAACAGCAAACAAGTGAGCCAATGCAAAGCTTAGCGGTAGAAGGTGCAGGCGCGTCTATTCAAGCCGTAAAAATTAAGATCAACAGCAATTTAAGTATTGTAAAACCCGATACACCTAGCGTAAAAGTAAGCGCGCCACAATGGCAATCAATGAGTGTAAATTGGGATGCATTTAGCTTAAATCAACTCGATGGTCTCCCCACTTTGCTTACTCCCGTCAAGGCCGTTTTACCAAAAAGCTTAACCCGCCGAGGTGTTGATGTATTTACTGTAAAACTCGATGTATTTATTGATGAAAGTGGCAAGGTAAGTTTAATTGAGGTAGTGCAAAATCCATATCCTGAACTTAAACCAGCTATCGACAAAATTATTAAACAAAGCCGCTTTAGTGCACCTAAAAAAGAAGGTGAAACCGTACGCGCTCGCTTTATTTGGCCAATCGAATTTAAACCTTAAGCCTATTAAAATGAAAAATATGAATATATTTAAAACGCTAAAACCATTAACTTCCGCACTGTTGACGACTGTAATGTGTTCATTACCTTTAGTAAGTGCAAGTAGCGTACATGCAAGCGCTGCCAGTGATACTAATGCGCCACTAAAAGTAACGTTATCGCCTAGCGATCCAACATGGCAGTTGGCTATAAATAATAAATTACTGGGTCCTACAGAGGTCCTTATTGAGCCGACCGAGCGCGGTTTTGCTCGCCAAGTGCAACCACTGTTACAAGCAGGTAATTACAGTGAAGTCGCTGCGCTATTTAAAGGTCGTGATATAAGCCAAGATAGCACTGCTTTAAACTTGTTACGTGCACAAGTTTTGCTTTCAACAAAGGACTTTAATAACGCTGAACTGGCTTACTTGGCGTGTTTAAAAGCTTCACCTGATTTAGTAAAAGCACACCAAGGTTTGAGCCTTTTATACATGCAACAAGCAAAGTATGACAAAGCACAAACACACTTAGTACGCACTATTGAACTTGGTCAGGCTGATGCACAAAGTTATGCGCAACTTGCTTATATACACGTGCAGCACAGCCAACCTTGGAGCGCAGTAGCGGCCTACCGCCAAGCGCTGATGCTAGCGCCAGAAACAAGCCAATATCAACAAGGGCTATTGTTTGCGTTAATTGAATCGGGTGATTTAAATCAAGCTAACGCATTACTAAAAGAATTACTCAATAAAAGCCCTGATAAAGCTGAACTTTGGTTGCAACGTGCACAAATAGCGTTACAACTTGATCAAAAAAAGCAAGCGCTTGCTGCTATTGAAGTGGCCTTAAAACTCAACCCTAAAGATACCAGCAACCAGCTTTTAGCAGCCCAGTTGCATTTAAGTGAAGGTAGCACTGAACGCGCTGTTAGTTTATTAAAGCAAAGTTTAAAACACGCCACTAAACAGCAGCAAGTTGAGGTTATTAATACCTCGATGCAAACTTTAGGCTGGCTTGTATCTCAACAAAAATGGGATTTAGCTAAAGATCTAATAGGCAGCGCAAAAAGATTAACTAAGCAACTACCCCGTGATGAACAAGCGCAGTTTTCTGTATACAGCGCACAAATTGCTATGCAACAAGGTAATACTAAACGTGCTCTTAAAAGCTTAAATAACGCACTTAAAATAAACCCGAATTTAGGTGATGCCCTACTTAGTTTAGCGAGTATTTATCGCAGTAAAAGCCAACTTACCCAAGCTAAACTTATGTATGTTCGTGCACAAGCCCTACCTGATTACCAACTATCGGCGTGGCTTGGATTATCGCAAATAGCGATTGATTCTAAAGACTACCCGAGCGCGCTAAAGCACCTTAGAAAAGCATTGCAAGCCAACCCACAACGCCAGGACTTAATTACTAATATTCGCGCCCTTGAGAATATAGTGCGCCAAGAGGGGTAAGTTTAAGCCGTGGCTAAACTTTCTTGTAGACACAACTTGCTGGCGTGATGGGCAAAGCTCGTAATTTCTATGCTTTAATGTTTTCTCATTTACTCCTCTTTGTGCAATAAGATCTTAACTGATTTATTCACAAAGAGGTTTAGAGGGCGCTGCGCTTTAGAGAAGTAAAAATACATAATTACTATTGTTTTATGTTTTCTCATTTACTCCTCTTTTGCTTCTCTTTGTGCAATAAGATTTTAAGTGATTTATTCACAAAGAGGCTAAGAGGGCGCTGCGCTTTAGAGAAGTAAAAATACATAATTACTATTGTTTTATGTTTTCTCATTTACTCCTCTTTTGCTTCTCTTTGTGCAATAAGATTTTAAGTGATTTATTCGCAAGGATTTTAAGAGGCATTGCATTTTAATAAGGCAATGAATAGCTATCAGCGCTTCTCACTTGAGCAAGCTCGTTTACAATATATATTAAAGCGTTACCAATTTTGCATTTCGACTATGCGTGATTGCGTGCGCGCATATTCAAAGCTCAACTTTTTACCTTTATACAAATGTTCAATGTCGGTTTGCGCATTTATCACTAGCAATTTATGGCAATCGTAAAACTCATCTACTAAGGCAATAAAGCGCCGTGCTTCATCGTCAAAAGTATGCTCATCAAGCATTTGTTTTTCGCGTTGGTAGCTATCTTCAATGCCATGCACAATAACTTTACCCGTTGCTTTAGCACCCATTTGCGGCACGTTCGATACATATAACACATCAAATTGCGTTGCTAAAAACATATAGTCGTTAGCACTGCGTGGGCCTGAACATAGCGCCATAAAATCAATCATCAAGGCATTATCGGCTCTTAATAAATAAGGTAAATTGCGCCCATGCACACTAACTGTGTTGCTGCATGTTACAGCCGGATACGAAGCTAAAAACCTACTTTCAAAATCGTGATTTGATAAATTAATAAAATAGTGACGACTGTTTTTACCATATCTAAAACGGTGATCGTCCTCCCCTGCCACGTTAATTATATGGCAATGGTTATTAATTAAATCGATAGTAGGTAAAAATCGCGCCCGTTGCAGGCCGTTGTAATAAAGTTGCTCTGGCTTTGCGTTCGATGTGGCCACCAGCACAACACCTTGTTCAAACAAGGCATTGAACAATCTGGCCATAATCATGGCATCGCCAATGTCGCTTACAAAAAACTCGTCAAAACATAGTACTCGAATATTTTTAGCCCACTGTTTTGCAATTAGGATTAGTGGATTTTTTTGACCTTGTAGCTGCGAAAGCTGGGCATGCACTTGTGCTATAAAATGATGAAAATGCAGCCGCTGCTTTTGCTCAATAGGTAGGTTTTTATAAAATAAATCCATTAACATGGATTTACCACGCCCTACGGGTCCGTATAAATAAACACCTTTTATTAAAGTCGATTTTTGCCACCACGATGTGTGAGCTTGAAGTTGCTCGCTTAGCGTATTTAAAGCTTCCACTGCATTTTGCTGCGCAGCATCAAAACACAGTTCACCTGTGTCTATTTTTGCTTGGTAAAGGCTTAAAATTTGTGTGCTGTGCACTGTCATGGTATTTCACTATCGGCTATAATCGCGCCCATTGTAGCCGACTAAAAATGTGAACCAAAATGAAATTCCCTTGCCGCTTAGATAAATTTATTAGCCACTTAGCTGAAATACCGCGTACCCAAGCTCGCGCGAGTATTAAGCGAAAAGAAGTAAGCGTTAATGGCGAAATAATTACCTCACATAATTTTCAGCTAGCCCAGCAAGATGAAGTACTGCACCAAGGTACGCCTTTGGTATTTTTAGGTAAGCGCTATTACATGCTAAATAAACCTGTTGGCTATGTATGTGCTAACAGTGACGAGCTACATAAAACCGTTTTTGACTTACTTGATGAGCCAAATATGAGCGACTTTCATGTGGCAGGTCGCCTTGATATAGATACCACAGGGTTAGTTATTATTACTAATGATGGCGATTGGTCACATAAAATTACGGCACCTAAAAGCAATAAATTTAAAACCTACCTCGTCGAAACCCAAGAGCCGATTACCGATGAAGCGCTTGAGCAATTACGAACAGGTGTCATGCTGCATAACGAAAAAGATTTAACCCGCCCAGCTATAGCAGAGAAGCTTGCTAATTACGGCCTGCGTTTATCAATAAGTGAAGGCAAGTATCATCAAGTTAAGCGTATGCTTTACGCGGTAGATAACAAAGTAGTTGAGCTGCATCGCGAGCAGATTGCGGGAATTACCCTAGATGAAAACTTGGCCAGTGGTGAATATCGATTATTAACAGCGCAAGAAATTAAGCTATAAAAGTGCTTTAAAGGAGCTAAGGCTTGGATTATTAGTTAAAACAATATAGCCAAACTTTTACTTGAGCCTTTTAACTTGCTCCACTAAAATAGCGCCCTTCAAAATTACTAAGGTCGGCCGTGTTAGTTAACTACAACCCCCCTATGAATCCGTATTTAACAATACTTTTTCAGGATGACGACTTACTGATAGTTAATAAGCCAAGTGAGTTATTAACTGTCCCAGGTAAAGATCCTAAACATGCCGACAGCTTAATTAATCGTGTTAATCGTGTTTTTCCAACAGCGAGAATAGTGCACCGCTTAGATATGGCAACTTCTGGCATACTGTGCCTTGCCATGAATAAAGCAGCGCACAGACATTTAAGTATGCAGTTTCAAGAGCGCGAAACAGCTAAACGTTACATAGCACGTGTATACGGACAACTTGAAGCTGAAACAGGATCAGTAGATTTACCCCTTATTTGTGATTGGCCTAATCGCCCAAAACAAATGGTTGATCACGACAGAGGTAAACCTTCGCTTACGCATTTCAAAATACTTGAGCGTGAAGAAAATGCAACCCGTGTAGAGCTAACTCCCATCACTGGTCGCTCGCATCAACTACGTGTGCATATGTTAAGCCTTGGTCATCCTATTTTAGGTGATAGACTTTACGCCCACAAAGAGGCACTTGCTGCCGCTCCTCGCTTACAATTACATGCACAAATGCTGCAATTAAAGCACCCAGTAACTGAGCAAGTACTTACTTTTGAAGCCGAATTAGAGTTTTAACAGGTTTAAATTTACTAGCTAATTCGCTCTATACATTAAACTTTTAGATAACCTTGCCGATACCTAACTAATTGTCATTAGTTAGGTGCGTTATGCTATTTCCACGGTTTTTAAAAGGGGCTTTTTATATACAGCTCAGCTGTGCCCTACTTTTAGCTAACCCCATCAGCGCAGCTGAACATATTGCTCCACCTAGCCTATCAAGTATTGAAAATAGCGATATTGAGCGACTACTTCCAAGCGATGAAATAAAGCCTATATTGGCGGGTGAAACAGAATTTTTAAGCCTTTACAGCGAGTATATGAGTAGTAATTTTAGAGGTATCGTAATACTTATACCCGACTGGCATTCTTCACCTACCAATAATTCAGGTATGAGCTACTTGCGCAAAGAGCTTAATAATTTAGGTTACAGCACCTACGCAATGACAGTACCCGACATTGACTGGCAAGCAAGTAAAATGGCCGAAGCAATGCCCAGCGAAGCCGAAGCTGCGCCTAGTAAAGCCGATGAACCTGCATCACCCGACACAGCAACAAGCGCACAATCACAGCCTGCAAAAATAAAAGAAGAACCTCATTACGTTAATGCAATTGAAAAAGTAACTGATGACGTGCTCGATAACTACAAAATAAATCTCATTTCTCGTTTTAATGCGCTGTATCAAACTGCAATGGAAGACTCGAGTAATATAGTGGTTATTGCACAAGGTACGAGTGCGGGTGTGTTGTTGGAGTACTATGCAGATTTTCCGGACGAGAGAGTTGAGGCGTTTATAAGTTTAAGTAGTTACCTGCCTAACACAAAGCGTAACGAAAGCTTGAGCCAAACGGCTTCACTTGTTACACCTGCCTTGCTTGATATTTACTATGCAAATGACAGCACAGACATCTTAATGAGTCTTAAAAATCGTCAGCGCTGGGTTAACCGAAATGCAAAGTTTGATTACCGCCAACGCCAGTTGTTTGGCCTGCGCGATCAACCCGATCAACACGCACGCCTAACAAAAGAAATAGACGGTTTTTTACGCCGACTTTTTTAAATACTCATAAGCAGCTTGAATATCTTGGCTCTTTTTAACAGCTAATTCCATCATGTGTTTTGGTAAACCTTGCGATACTAATTTATCTGGATGATGTTGCGACATAAGTTTACGGTACGCTACTTTTATATCACGCTGCGTTGCATCGCTACTTAAGCCTAATAACGCCAATGCTTGCGCACGGTTCATATTATTATTTGGCGGTACATGGTGGCCAGAACCTTCACGGTAACTACTACTTTGACCTTGGTTTTGTTGCTGCTGATTAAAGCGCTGTTGTTGCTTTCTAAAGTTAAACTCAGCTTGGTAACGTTTTAATACAAATGCAAAGTGTGTTTTAGAAATGCCTAGCTGTTTACTTACTTCTGCTAATAGTTGCTTTTCTTGCTCGGCTAGCACGCCATCAGAAAATGCCATCTGAATTTGTATTTCTAAAAATAACTGTATTAAATCGTTTCGTTTAGCAAAGCGTTCTTTAAAATCGTGTACTGTTTCTTTAAGTGAAAAGTCACTCTCTTTACCTGATTGAAATGCATGCTGTGCTTCACGGCGTTCTTCGCCTTTTAAGCCCATTTCATCCATAAACAAGTTAGCCGCTTTTATATGTACTTCGCTAACTCGACCATTCGATTTAGCAATGTGCCCCATGACAGCAAAGCAGCTTGAAAAGAATAAAGCTTGGCGCTCGTGAACATCGTCACCACTAAATAGACTAGAAAAGCCGCCTGCTTTATCAAAGTTATTTTTTAAGCTTTTATCAAATAAATGACCTAGGTATAAACCTAAAATGGCACCAAATATTTTGCCAAACATAAAGCCAAAACAAAAACCGAGAATTTTTCCCCACATCTATAATACTGCCTTTTTAAAAATTGAGTTATTACGCCTCAAGGCGCGTGTTTAATTGGTTTAAACGCTCTGGTGTACCAATATCATCCCACTGCCCTATATAGAGCTCAGTAGAGACTAAATGTTTATTTAGCTTTTCACGTAAAATAGGCCCTAAAGGGCGAATACCTTGCGTTAATCCTTTAAAAAAATCAGCCTGATACCGGCCAATCCCTGAAAATGTATATTTTTGGCTCTCGGCCGATAAATGGCTCAATGCAAAGTCGCCATCTGGATTGTGTGGCGGGTTTTCTATCAGCACTATGTGCGCCTCACCGGGTTGTAAATGAAGTTGCATTAGCGAACTTACATCGTAGTCGGTGTATACATCACCATTTACTACAATGAACGAGTCACCCAATAACGGTAATGCTTCAATTATACCGCCAGCCGTTTCAAGTCCACCTTCAACTTCTTGGCTGTAAAGTATGTTTACGCCAAACTGACTGCCATCGTTAAAGTAGTCTTTTATTTTATCACCTTGCCACGCAAGGTTTATTACAATATCGGTAATTCCGGCAGCTTTGAGGTTATTTATATGGTGCTCAATAAGTGGTTTTTCTGCCACTTTTAACATTGGCTTTGGCATATTTTGCGTTAGCGGCATCATACGTTTTCCGCGCCCTGCAGCTAAAATCATCGCTTTCATGAGCGCTCCTTTGCCAACTTTTCAGTCACTTTTGGCACTATGGTATTTTTTGTCCACTCACTCAATGCTTTAAGCTCTGGGTAAATTGCTGCTACTTCAATAATGTAATCAAGTGTCGGTAAAATATTATCTAAATAACCTGTTTTACCATCGCGTAAATACAATCGACAAAATATACCTGCAGCCTTTAAGTGGCGCTGTAATCCGGTTAAATCAAACCAATATTTAAACTCATCGAATGAAGTGTTAGCCAGTAAATTTTGAGCCGTAAATTCCTGATAAGCAAAATCAAGCAAGCTTGTTAACTCTTTTTGAGGCAGTTTAAAGTAGCAATCGCGTAGTAGCGATACTAAATCGTAGCAAAGCGGCCCGCGTAAAGCATCTTGATAATCTATAATTGCCCACTGGCCGTTACTGTTCATAATATTACGGCTATGGTAATCGCGATGAACGGTAACAGTGGGTTGCTCAAGCATGGCCTTTATTAATAGCTCTGAACTTGTGTTCCACATTACGTTTTGCTCTGCGCTTAGTGGCTCATTAATAAAGTCACTCACTAACCACTGGCTAAATATATCAAGCTCTAGTGTTATAAAATCTTCGTTGTACGCTTGCATAGCTGAAGCTGCCGGCGTTTTAGCCCACTGGGCGCTTAAGCTTATTAATGCTTTATAGTGCTCGGTGCGGTTTGCATCATCAAGCATATCGGCTAGGTGCGTACTCCCTAAATCACTCAGAACAAAAAAGCCCTGCTTTTCATCACTTGCAATAATAGTAGGAAGTAAAAAACCTTGCTCAACAAACACCTGATTTAGCGAAATGTAAGGTTCGTTATTCACTTTTTGCGGATCTGAGTCCATCACTATTAAATGCTTATTATCGTGATTTAAACGGTAATAACGGCGAAAGCTAGCATCACCTGTGATCGCGTTTAAAGTATGCGACTTGGCATTAAGGTGTATGTTTATAAATTGTTGTAAATTCTCAAAGCGTGTCATTTTATAAGATATCTATTTTTCACTAAGTTAATTAGGTCAATTACTGTAATTGCCATTATTTTCCTTTATTATGTGTATATTATATTAAACACACAGTATTAAGGTCGATAAATGAGCAAAACCTGGGGCATATTGATGCTAAGCGTAGTTAGCGCACCATCGCTTGCCGAAACTGAACTGGCACACAACCTTTGTGGCATTTCAATGCAAACCAGAGCTTGGCAACCGCTTGAAGGCCTTAACCTTGGTGAAGTTGATATTCAAGCTGATGATGTTGAGCTGCTTGGCACTCAAAGCGCTGAATTTACCGGCAATGTTGATATTAACACCCTTAAGATGAGTTTGTCCGCACAAACTGCGTTGATAGACAAACAGCGTGGTTTATTAAATGCAACGGGGCCAATTACTTATCAAGATTACGTGAGTAAAGTAAACAGCACCGGATTAAATGCCGATTTAAATAATTCAGAAGTCAGTTTATTAGGCGCCGACTACAGCCTAACCGAACAACAAGGTAAAGGCGGCGCTGAAAAGCTCACTGTTAATCAGTCTGGCCTATTACTCATGAATGCAAGCTTTACTACTTGCCCAAGTGACACCCCAGTATGGGAAATTGAGGCTGACGAAATAAACCTTTCACGCGAAGAAGGCTGGGGCGAAACATATAACGCCGTATTACGCATTCTCGATACACCGGTTTTATATTTACCTTATTTTACATTCCCATTAGATGAACGCCGTAAATCGGGGTTACTTACTCCAACTATTTCAAGCTCAGATAAATATGGCCTTGAAACAATTACGCCGTATTACTTAAATATTGCGCCTAATTTTGATGCCACTATTACGCCTCGTTATATGTCTAATAAAGGGCTGCAATTACAAACAGAATTTAGATACCTAACAGAGCAACACGAAGGCTTAGTAGGAATTGAATATTTAGATAGTGATGATTCAGAGCCAGACTTAAATGAACGCTATATGTTTCATTGGCAACAGCAAAGTTACCTAGGTGAAAACTGGCGCGCAAACGTTGATGTAACCAATGTAAGCGATGATAACTACATCACCGATTTAAGCTCAAATTACGCAAGTAAAACCGATACACAGCTGTATCGTACTGGCTCACTTACTCATTTGGGTGATACATGGCGCACCGATATTAAAGTACAAAACTTTGAAGTATTGGGCGATCACTTAGAGTCATATACTGCAATACCACAAGTTAATTTTACGCAAACTGCGCCTTGGCGTTTTGATAATTTTGATTTTAGTGTGTCTGGGGAGATTAGCCATTTTACTAATGATTCATCAGAAGTGGCCATAGACAACGCAACTCGTGTACACATAGAGCCAAAAGCCCGCTACAACTACGCAACGCATGCGTGGTCATTTTTATCTGAAGTGAGCTTGTTGCAAACTAATTATAAGCAAAGCGGAAACTTAACAGGCACGCAATACAGCGATACCGTATCGCGTACTATTCCTAAAGTACGTTTGTATTCTCAGCTTAATTTTGAGCGTGACGCATCTTACTTTTTTGAAGATGCTATACAAACGCTAGAGCCGCAAATTCAATATTTATATACACCTAATAAAGACCAATCAGACATTGGCTTGTTTGATACAACCAAGCTACAAGACGATTATTATGGTTTATTTAGAGACGTGCGCTTTTCAGGTGTTGACCGCATAGCAGCAGCGAATCAGTTTACTTTAGGTGCTACAACGCGCCTATTTGATAAAAAACAAGAAGAAGTATTTAATTTTAGTGCCGGCCAAATATTTTATTTAAGTGACGATGCCAAGCCAACAGAGCAAGGATTGAACTCAGACACTAATTATAATGCACTATTTGCAGCTCAAACCATGTTACATTGGCACCGCCGTTGGTACCTCGCTGGAGGTATTCAATACGATACAGATGGCAAGCAAATGGTACAGTCAAATGTAACACTTGATTATAAAGGTGATAATAATCAGCTAGTACAATTGAACCATCGCTATGCAAATGATGTCTCAGGAAATACAATCGAGCAAGCAGGTGTATTTACAAGTATTCCTATTAGCGACGAATGGCAATTTATTGCAAGCTATCATCGAGATCTTGAAAACAACAGAAGTATCGAAGTATTGAGCGGATTACAGTATGAATCATGCTGTTGGGCTATCCAAATTACTGGGCACCGCCAAATTGAAACAGATTTAAATCAATCAATAGGCCAAGAACAAGCAACTTTTGATTCAGGTATTAGTTTGAATTTTGTATTAAAAGGACTTGGCAGTAAAAGCCGTTATGATGCACAAAAATTATTACAACAAGGTATTTTTGGCTATCGTAGACCGTATTTTCTTAGTAACTAGAGTACTATCAGCAAGAGTAGTAAAAAGAATATGAATTTAAAAAAATTATTAACATCAGCAGTTTTAAGTGCCAGCCTTTGTCAAAGTGCAATGGCCGCACCAGTAGAAATAGATAAAGTTATTGGCGTTGTAAACCAAGGCGTAATTTTAAAAAGCGAAGTAGACACCATTATTAATCGTGTTAAAAAGCAAGCCGAAGAACAAAACCAGCAATTACCAAAAGATGAAACTCTTCGTGTACAAGCTGTTGAGCGTTTAGTTAATCAAGCCCTTATGATACAAATGGCTGAACGTATGGGGTTACAAATCTCAGACAGCCAACTCGATCAAACTCTTGCAAGCATGGCACAAGAGCAAGGCGGTACAATTGCCGATTTACGTCGTACTATTGAAGGTTCGGGCGAAAGCTTTCAAGCTTACCGTGAAGAAATTCGTAAAGAAATTACAACGCAGCAAGTAACACGTGCAAGCGTCGATCGCCGTATTTATATTAGCGAACAAGAAGTTGATAACCTTTTAAAAATTATGGAAACCCAAGGTCAAAGTGCTGAAGAGTACGACATTGGTCATATTTTAATAGATATCCCTAACGATGCGAACGCTGACGAAATTGCTGGCGCAAAAACACGCGCAGATAAAGTTATTGAGCTATTAAACGATGGCCAAGAATTTAAGCGTATTGCTATTTCATCGTCAAGCGGCTCTAAAGCACTTGAAGGTGGACAGCTTGGTTACATGGGTATTAACGAAATGCCATCGCTTTTTGCTGAAGCAGTAAAAGGCCAAAAGAAAGGCGCTATTGTTGGCCCTCTTCGCTCTGGTGCTGGTTTTCATATCATTAAAGTACAAGACGTTCGTGGTCTACAAGTTGTAGAAACAACAGAAGTGCGCTCACGCCATATACTAATTAAACCTTCAATTATTTTAAGTGAAGAAAAAGCACGCTCTATGCTTGCAGGCTTTGCAAAAGACTTACGCGCAGGAACTGCCGACTTTGGAAAGTTAGCTAAAGAGTACTCAGAAGATCCAGGCTCTGCACTTAAAGGTGGCGAGTACGATTGGACAGATCCAACTACCTACGTACCTGCGTTTAAAGATACATTGCTTTCTCTTAAGCAAGACGAAATAAGCGAACCGTTTAGAACACAGTTTGGTTGGCACATTGTGCAGTTACTTGGTAAACGTGTAGCTGATAAAACTGAGCTAGCTAAACGTAACCGTGCTCACGGTATGTTGTTTAACCGTAAATTTAAGGAAGAAAGTTTTAACTGGCAGCAAGAAATGCGCGAGCAAGCTCACGTTGAAATTTTCACAGCAGACCAATAAATATGACCTTAAGAATTGCTATTACACCGGGTGAACCCGCCGGTATTGGCCCAGATTTGCTACTCACGCTTGCTCAGCAAGCGTGGGATGTTCAACTTATAGCGATTGCCGATGGCAAACTATTAAAAGAGCGTGCAAAACATTTAGGCTTAACAATAAACTTAATTAAATTTGATGATAATGCCCCCGCCATCGCAGCACCTGCTGGCAGCTTGTATATTCATCAAGTTGATTTAGGGGTTGATGTAGAACTTGGCGTACTAAACGACGGTAACGGACAATACGTGTTAGATACCTTGCGTATAGCAAGCGAAAAAAACATGGATGGCACCTTCGATGCAGTCGTTACGGGCCCGGTTCACAAAGGCATAATTAACAAAGCAGGTATTTCGTTTAGTGGGCACACTGAGTATTTTGCGCAGCAATCAAATACTGCTGATGTAGTTATGATGCTTGCAACAGAGGGCTTACGCGTTGCACTTGTAACCACGCATATTCCACTGGCGTATGTATCGCGTGCCATTACACCAGAGCGTTTAACTAAAGTAGCGGGTATTTTAAATCACGACTTACAAACTAAGTTTGGTATAGAAAAACCACGTATTTTAGTGTGTGGTTTAAATCCGCATGCCGGTGAAGATGGCCATTTAGGTCGTGAAGAAATAGAAACAATCACGCCAACGCTTGAGATACTTAGAAGCGAAGGTATGAATTTAATTGGCCCACTACCGGCCGATACCTTATTTCAAGATAAATACCTATCTGAAGCAGATGCAGTGCTTGCTATGTATCACGATCAGGGATTACCTGTGCTAAAATACAAGGGATTTGGTAAATCGGTAAATATTACCCTTGGCTTACCATTTATCCGCACATCAGTTGACCACGGTACTGCACTCGATTTAGCAGGGACTGGTACAGCTGACGTTGGCAGTTTTGAATTAGCGATCCGCGAAGCAATTAAGCTCGCCCAAGAAAAAGCACAAAATCAATGACCGATAAAGTACATTTAGGACACCGCGCTCGTAAGCGTTTTGGGCAAAACTTTTTATTTGATGAATCTATCATCGACAAAATAGTCTCTGCGATCGATCCTAAACCAGAAGACAACCTAGTAGAAATTGGCCCCGGCCTTGGCGCAATCACTGAGCCAGTAGCCGAATTAAGCGGCCATTTAACGGTTGTTGAATTAGATAAAGATTTAGCGCAACGATTAATTGAACACCCATTTTTGGGTCCTAAATTAACCGTTAACCAAGGCGATGCAATGACGTTTGACTTTGCAAGCTTGGTTCGCGATGACAAAAAATTAAAAGTGTTTGGTAATCTACCTTACAATATTTCGACACCGTTATTGTTTCATCTTTTTGAATTTTCAGATCATATTGAGCACATGCACTTTATGCTTCAAAAAGAAGTAGTAAAACGCATGGTAGCAGGCCCAGGTAGTAAAACATTTGGCCGTTTAAGCGTAATGACTCAATACTACTGTAACGCAATGCCGGTTGTTGAAGTACCACCTGAATGCTTTAAACCAGCGCCAAAAGTTGACTCTGCGGTTATACGTTTAATACCTAAAAAGCCAGAGCAACGTACAGCAAAAAGCGTTAAAATATTAAACACAGTGTGTTTAGAAGCCTTTAATCAACGCCGTAAAACACTGCGTAACAGTTTAGGTAATTTACTAACTGCAGAAGAGCTTACTAGCATTGGCATTGATATAACGCTGCGTGCTGAGCGCTTATCTTTACAACAATTTATTGATATAGCTAACTGGATTTATGACAACAAGCAGTAATATTGGATCGCCTGTAAAGGTATCTGTAGAAACATTTTACGTAGAAGGTCAATCTCAACCTGAGCTTGAAAAATACGTATTTGCTTACTCAGTAACGATTAAAAACCATAGTTTATGTAGTGCAAAATTACTGAGCCGCTATTGGTTAATTACCGATGCAAATGGCAAAGAAGTAGTAGTAGAAGGTGAAGGCGTTGTTGGCGAAATGCCAGACATTGGTCCAGGCGAAAGCTATAAATACACCAGCGGTGCAATTTTAGATACACCTGTAGGCACAATGCAAGGCCATTACACGTTACGCAACGAGTTTGGCTCTGAGTTTCAGGCGCCTATTAATGTGTTTCGTTTGGCTTGTCCTAACATTTTGCATTAAGTAGTAACCACTGATGGCAGATTATGCGATAGGTGATTTACAAGGGTGTTTTAGTGAATTTAACACCCTTTTGCAACGTGTTGATTTTAACCCAAGCAAAGATCACCTTTATTTAGTTGGCGACATAGTTGCCCGCGGGCCAGACTCCCTAGCCTGCTTAGACTATATTTACCAACATCAAAATAGCATGACCATCACTTTAGGCAATCACGACCTTCACATGGTTGCCTGCTACTTCCTTAACAAACCTACCAATCCAAAAGATAAACTAAACCCAATATTTGAAAGCCCAAAATTAGCGCGTTACATCGCCTTTTTACAAACCCAACCATTGGCCTTAGAGCTTATAAAACATAACTGCTTTATATCTCATGCCGGATTAAACCCCGACTGGTCTATTGACTATGCTCTAAAGCACGCGCAATTTGCACAAAGCTGTTATCAATCAAACAATGCTAAAGCATTTTTTGAACACATGTATCAGCCTCACCCTATTGAGTGGTCAAGCAATCTTGATGACTTTGAAAAATTTAGATACATAGTTAACTACTTTACCCGTATGCGCTTTTTAACAAGTGATAACAAACTCGAGCTTAATGCAAAGGGTGCAATAACCGATAGTCAAACACTAACCCCTTGGTTTAATCATCCTAATATAGCTAAAACTAAACACGATATTATTTTTGGCCACTGGGCCGCGCTTGAAGGTAGAACAGGTAATCCACGGGTTCACGCCTTAGATACAGGCTGTGTATGGGGTAACACCATGACCCTAATGGAGCTAAGTACTAAAAAAGTAATTGTAGAAAAATCCCACCTTTCGTCTAAATAAACTGAAAAAAAACAGTACATCTGTTAGATTTATCAATTAATAGTTAAAATTAGTTAAAGTAATTGATTTTAATTACTTAACTTATTGGTACAAACGCCGATAAGTCTTAATTGAAGTACTTTTGAGTGGAAATATTATGAACCTGACAGTAAGCCAGCGTATTTGGGGTGGTTTTATATTTATCACACTATTATTATTAATAATTGGTGGTAACTCCTTAATAAAAATTGCAAATATTGACCGCTCCACTCAAAAAGTGAACCAACTATCACTTCCAGCACTAAATAAAAGCTCAGAACTACAAGCCGAGTTTATTTTAATGAGTAAAGCCGCTCAAGCGAGCTTTTACACTACTTCTGCAAATGAACTAGCCCCCATTAAAAAACAAGTTCTTGAGCAAAAGCAGTTATTCAATACCCTTCATCGCGAACTTCAAGACGTAGTTAAAAATGATGCAACGCTTAATCAAAGTAGCCAAAATGTAGAAAAAACCTACTTAAGCTTTTTAAGCACAGTTGAAAGCTTGTTAGAAGATAAAAGCAAACAGCTAGCATTAAACAAAACATTAAAAGCACAATTAGAAAATATAGAGCTAAGTGCAGAAGATGCCAATTCTGTTGTACTCGATATTATTGACATTGATGGCTTTGAGCAAAACCACCCTCGTGCTTATCAAGCTGCAAACAATTTAGAAAATAACTTTATGTCAGTGGTAAGTAACAGCACTGATATGCTAACCGTTAAAACGCTTAATACTCTCGACATTGTTAAAAACGAGCAAACCTATTACCTAGAAGAAGTAACGCGTACCATTGCCTTAATTAAACCGGCTATAGAGCAAACTCACAGCGATTTATACTCAAGCTTAAAAGAAAATGTTGATACTTTAGAAAACAATATAAAAGGTAGTAGTGGTTTAGCTGCAAACAAAAAACGATTAATTGACTCTATTACGCTAACAGAGTCAGAGCTTGCACAGTCAGAGCAAGCCACCAAAATGGCACTTAACCAAATTGATGAGTTAGTTAATCAAGCAAGTGACGTTGCGTTTAAATTACAGCAAGGCGTGCGCAGCGACGTAGACTCAGCAAACTTATGGACGTGGGTTGGTATGATTATAGCCACCCTTTTAGCTGTAGCGATTGCTATTATTACTGTTAGCCGTATTACTAAACCACTTGCTGAAGTTAACCGAATTTTAGATATTGTTGCCAGTGGCGACATGACACAACGTTTAGACGACAGCGCTAAAGACGAATTTGGCGAACTATCTAAAAGTTGTAACACCTTAATTGATAACTTACGCAGCCTAATTAAAGGCATTATTTCGCGCTCTACTCAGCTAGCTGCAGCATCAGAACAAACATCTGCAATAACAGCCGAATCAAGCCAAGCAATTCGTAACCAACAAGCACAAGTTGAACAAGCCGCAACCGCAACAACCGAAATGAGCAGTACTTCGCAAACGGTTAGCAACAGCGCTCAACAAGCACTTAGCGAAATTAAAAATGCTGATAAAGAAGCTGAGCGTGTTAAAGGTATTTCGAATAACAACAAAGCCACGATTGAACAGTTAGCACGTGAAGTAGACGACGCCTCACAAGTCATTAATAAACTACATCAAGATAGCGCATCAATAGGCAGCATTTTAGATGTAATACGCGGAATAGCGGATCAAACTAACCTACTTGCACTAAATGCCGCAATTGAAGCGGCACGTGCTGGTGAATACGGCCGAGGCTTTGCTGTTGTAGCAGACGAAGTACGCTCTCTGGCGAGTAAAACTCAAGAGTCGACCCAAGAGATACAATCAATGATTGAGTCGCTGCAAACAGGCGCTGAAGCTGCAGTAACGGCTATGAGCAAAGGTAAGCAACGTGCGGTATCGTGTGTTGAGCAAACCGACCTAGCAAGTAGCGCTCTTGATTCAATTACATTTGCGGTTTCGCAAGCTCACGACGTAAGTGAAGAGATTTCGACTGCCGCACTTGAGCAACAACAAGTAGCACAAGAAATTAGCGAACGTCTTGAGTCGATTGTAGCCATCGCAGAGCAAACAGCCGAAGGCGCAAACCAAACCAACATTTCAAGTTCAGAAGTAGCAAAACTTGCCGAAGAACTACGCTTGTCGGTAGACGAATTTAAAGTTTAGGTTTACTAAAACGATTAAAAAACCCCGATGGTACTATGTACCATCGGGGTTTTTATTTATCAGGACTTTAAAAGTGAGATGTAAAACCTCACCGGTAGGCGTGAAGCTTGCTCACGCGAAAAGCGCAGCTTTTAATATTTATATTACCTACTTTTGGCTTATCTAAAGCGCAGCGCCCTCTTAGCCTCTTTCTGAACAAATTATTAAAAATCTTATGCACAAAGAGAAGCAAAAGAGGAGTAAATGAGAAAACATAAAACATAGTAATTATTTATTTTTACTTCTCTAAAGCGCAGCGCCCTCTTAACCTCTTTGTGAATAAATTACTTAAAACCTTATTGCACAAAGAGAAGCAAAAGAGGAGTAAAC
>NZ_WTKY01000023.1:0-56130 GCF_011378815.1 Pseudoalteromonas sp. 31A1
TTAATATCTTTCGATATTGAATTGACTGTGCCGAATAATTACCGAAATAACTATTCTGTTGGTCACTCAGTTTTCAATTGAGACTCTAAATTTGTTTGCCTCGCTACCTAAGTAGTTTAGCTGTTAGAACTCAATCTGTACGAGTGCCCACACAGATGATTGCTTTATATTGTTAAAGAACGTTTTGAGTCGTTTTAGCGTCTCAAGGGATCCGAATAATACACCCTTTATTTTTCGAGTCAACACTTAGTTTTAAACTTTCTTTTTGGAAAATTTAAAACCGAAGTTTTACTTAACTCTCTGAGTAGTTCGTGTCTCGCTATGCGTTGGCGTTTCCCGTCTCAGTGGGGTCGCATTATAGGGAGATTCGAGCGGGGGTCAATGTTTTATTTCAGCTTTTTGACAATTAAATGAATTTAGTATGAAAGCTATACAAATAAAGGGCTGCAGGATACTTTTAGTTTAAAAAATACTCATAATTTATGTATCAATTGATGATGTATTAGTAAGGTTTAAACTAAGCTGTATGTTAAACAAACAACACACAGCTTTATTTAAAATTAAAGATTTATTTAGATGCTATTTCCCATACGGCAATAGAGCCTGATATTTCATTTCCAACAATTAAGAGTGGATTTCCTGTTGCACTTTGCTCTGCTGAAACGAATACCATTCCTTCAGGTGCTAAATCGCCTGTAATATTCGCTCCTTTAATTAAGCCTCTATTATAGAAGTAGTCTTCAAATTGCACATTGTATGGATTAGTAATGTCGTAAACCATAATACCGCCCATACGTTCTAATCCAACAAAAGCAAATGTACGATCGTCAATTTTACCAATAGTCAGCGCTTCAGGCTCTGCGCCTTTATCATCTGAACGTGAGTCACCTTTGTTTTCATCTTCATTATTGTTAAATGATTCACCATGCACAGATGCTGTTATACGTGCTATATCGTCACCTGAATCAAAAACCACCAGCCCATTGCTATCCCAAATAGTAAAAGAACGTGCGCCATAGCCGTAAAGCGATTCGTATTGTCCGTCGTTATTGGTATCGCCTTTTATTGTTGTTACTTTTAAGCGACCAATATCATCATCGTCATTATTTAAGTAATCAAAATTAGTAGCAAGCGTTAAGTCTTCAACGCGGCTTTCATCTATATAAGCTAAGCAGCCATCGTCTTTATCGTAATCAAGTCCGCCCTTTGCTATACAGTCTGCTTCATCCGTTGTATCAAAAAAGTATTCTCTTGCGTCACCTTCGTTGGCAGTGACTATAAAGTTAGCGCCTTTCCAACTAAAGCTTGAGATAGTGTCGGGCTGGTACATACCATAGAGCCCTGGGTATGATTTAAAATTCACGCCGCCGTCTTTATCTGAGGCATCAAGTTGTAAGCTTGACCAATCTTTAAAGCCTAAGCCCTTTAGCTCAAGACTGTTGTCTTGTAGGTTAACTATTGCAAGTGCATTGTTTTCTTGAATAGATACATAAGCATATTTGTTATCTTTAGAAATGCTAACGTACTCGGGCTCTAAATCCATAGCTACGGTGGTATTTATTAGATTACCGTTAATAGTACGACCATTTGGGTTTGCAAAAACTACCCCTTGCGCTTCTAGTTCGGTTTGTTTGTTGTTATAGGCTTTAAAATCAATATTTATTGCTGTATCGGCTATTACATTATTTGTTATATCGATAATACTAATAGAACCTTCAGGATCTACGCTGTAGTCATCACTTGGTTCACCTTCGTTAGCAACCACTGCTTTTGCGCCATCATGGGTGAACGTCACCATGTCTGGTAAAAATCCGACTGTAACATTTTTAATAAATACAGGTGAGTCGCCGCTTATATCGTAAAAAGCAATTTGACCTGTATCACCCGTGCTTTCAGCAGCCATTGCCACTGCAAGTAGATTGTTATTTTCATCAATAGCAATGCTGTTTGCATCGCCTTGGGTGAACTCGTTTAAAGGCAACGTAATAACGGATGTTAAATTTGTGCCGTTTATAACCCCTTCGTTATCTTTAACGAGTGCGGCAGTATCAAAGGTGTCGGCGGGTAAAATATTAACAACAGCGTCATCACCTGAACTGTTAATAGCGTAAATCCATTTTTTAGATGCTTGATATGCAACTATTTCAGCTGCACCTTCTGGGCTTTGTGCATTTAATACACCTCTACCCACAAGGTTAATATTTAATGCTGAATTGGCATTTATACCATTTAACCCATTAGTCCCACCTGTGCCTTGTTCTCCCTGTAATCCTTGAGAGCCGTTTTGACCATCGTCACCATCAAGTGAGCAACCAGTAAGAACAGATATAAGTGACAGCGCAATAATTGATTTTTTAAACATGTAATTTTCCTTAGTATTGTATTTGCTAAATATCAACACACAGGCATGACAAGATTATGGCAGTTTTAATACAGCCCCTCAGCCTAAGTAATTAGCTTATACGCTAGCGGAGTTATTAAAATTAAAGCGGCCGTATAGCCAATCGTTTTTACAGTCGGGGAATAATTTCGTTTAATTGCAACCCCTAGCAAAGGTCTAAGTACATCAATACGTGTAATACCCCATGTAATAACACCGCAAAAAGACCAAGTCCCTGTAATAATGATGAATGGTTCAGCAACAGGCCCTAAACTTAAAGGCTGTAGTAAAAAACACAAAACAATCAAAATGCTTTGATGCAATAAATAAAAGGGAAACACCCATACATTGAGCTGTTTTAAATAGTAAGTATTAAAATTTAAAAATCGACGAGCGAGCGCAAGTACAAAAAATATACCTACAACACGTTGAATATTGTAGCTAGCGCTTAAAATAAAATGAGGAAGAGTAAACACCTTCTGATAACTTAATATTATAAGTACAAACAAAACCGTAAAACTCAAAGCCAGTAATACCAAGTTTTTATTTAAGCAGTTCCAAAAGTAAGTGTTTTTAGCAAGTATGTATCCTGCGAGTAACAGTATTAAGCCGTTAGTCTCTCTGATTGAATCGCCAGTTAAGTAATGGCTTGTAAATAGTACGGCAATAGTGAGCAAGGTAATTAAAAGCCCAAATGACATACCCCCCTTAGCAAATGTTTTTAAAGGCGCAATAAAGGGCAAGCGTGCAAAAAGAGTTAAAACAATAATGATCAGCATAAATTGCCACAACGAGCGCAAATACCATAAGTGATTTACATCCACATTCGGCCACACTCCAGACTGATAATTAATAAAAAGCGTATTGTTAGTCTCTATAAAAGCTAAATAAAATTGCCAATAGCTAATATCAATAACACCTTGCTGTGACATTTCTGCAAACAGCTGTAAAGGCACTATTAACCATAACCCCACCAGCAAGGGTAATAGTAAAAAAATAGAGCGGTATAAGGTGAAATGTAACCAAGACTTAAAGCTGCTTACTTTATCAATCATAAAACGCAGTGCTACGCCCGATATAAACCAAATGAGCAACATGCGCCAAGGTGAAAACACCAACATTAAATATTCAACATACTGTGATGTATAATTACTCTTAAAATGAAACCCCCAGTTTTCGCTATACAACATGCCAATGTGATAAAAAATTAGCGACGCAAATGCGATTACCCTAAGCCAATCAAGATAATATTTACGCGAATTAACTAATGAAGGTTGTTGTACTTGAGTGCTCATGCTTTTACTACTTTATGTATGTTATGCGTTATTCATACCTAAAGCTCTCGCTAAAACTATCTATAAGTGCTTATATTACAAGCAATAGTGATAAAAGGTGGTATACAGGGATAAGCGTGCCACGTCAGCAATAAGCATACATTTATGAACCTACAGCACTTTCAACGTTTTCAAAGCATTTACGCATCAGTATTACTGTGTGCTTACGTATTAATTAATAATACAGTAAACGCTACAACCCAAATAATGGAAGCCCAAAGAGAAGGGGCTTTAACTTTTTTAATGTGGGAGCCATTTGTTTGGGAGTATTCAAGTGCCTTGAGTACTTTGCTTATATTCCCTATTTTAATTTGGTTTTTAAGACACTTATCTTTTAATTGGCAAAATATTACGGCCTCATTAGGTATGTACTTTGGTGTCTCTATTATATTTAGCGTGTTACACGTTGGTATTATGGTAGGGGTTCGTAAATTCATATATTTGTTGAATGATGGGTCTTACAACTTTGGACTTAGCTGGTTTGAGCTTATTTATGAATACCAGAAAGACGCTATAAGCTTTGTGTTTTTCATCGTACTTATCAAAGTATATCAATATGTGGTGCAGCAGTTACTAGGTGAAGCCTCTTCAATTGAAGAAAGTGAGCAGCAAACAACATCGACCATAAACCGCCTATTAGTTAAAAAGCTCGGAAAAGAATTCATTATAAAAATAGAGGATGTTGATTGGCTTGAATCATCGGGTAATTATGTAAACCTACATATAGGCTCACGTATATATCCGTTAAGGGCAACGCTTACAGCATTAAGTAAACAACTTGAAGTGCAGGGGTTTTGTAGAATTCACCGCAGCCATGGCGTAAAACTCGATAAAGTGGAGTCCATTACACCACTACCCAGTGGCGACAGTGAAATAAAATTAACTACAGGTAAAGTACTTAACTTGTCTAGACGCTATAAAGAGCAATTTAAACTTCAGCTAAAATAAAAAAGGCTACCTAAGTAGCCTCTATTGTTATTTTTTAACTGGGCGTTTCCAACCCGTTAAATTACGCTGTTTAGAGCGTGCTATTGCTAATTGATCATCTTCAACGGTACTGGTGATCACAGAGCCTGCACCAATTGTTGCAGTTGCACCTATATTTACTGGAGCAACGAGTGATGAATTAGAACCAATAAAGGCATTATCGCCAATAATAGTTTTTGCTTTGTTAACACCATCGTAGTTACAGGTAATAGTGCCAGCGCCAATATTCACTTTTTCGCCAATTTCAGCATCACCTAAATAACTTAAGTGGTTGGCTTTAGAGCCTTTACCTAGTCGGGTTTTTTTCATCTCAACAAAGTTACCAATGTGTGAGTCTTCTTCCATTACAGCGCCTGGGCGAAGGCGAGCATAAGGACCAAGCGTACACTTATCTGCAACTGTGGCATCTTCAATCAGCGTATTAGCTTTAATAATAACGTTATCACCAATACTACAATTTTTAAGGACACAGTTAGGGCCAATTTGTACGTTGTTACCAAGCGTGACTGTGCCTTCAAAAATAACGTTTACGTCGATAAGTACATCTTCACCGGTGGTAACTGTTCCTCGCACATCAATACGCGCAGGATCAGCAAGTGTTGCGCCATTTAACATTAACTCTTCTGCTTGCCATGCTTGGTAAGCGCGCTCTAAGCCTGCAAGTTGTACGCGGTTATTTGCGCCCTCAACTTCCATTGCATGGTCTGGCTGAGCTGAATTGATTTCTACGCCTTCACTGTGAGCCATTGCAACGATATCTGTTAAGTAGTACTCGCCTTGTGCATTATTGTTAGATAAGTTACCTAACCATGTTTTTAATAGCTTACCGTTAACAGCCATAATGCCTGTATTTACTTCGTTAATAAGTAACTGCTCTGGGCTTGAATCTTTTTGCTCAACAATACCGACTAACTTACCACCGGCACGAAGCATTCGACCATAGCCATTTGGGTTTACCAAATTTACCGTTAATACAGCTAAACCATTTTTAGGTGTTGCGGCTAATAAACGATCTAGTGTTGATTGTTTTGTTAGTGGTACATCACCGTATAAAATTAATACCGTGTCTTCATCATTAACATGAGAGTTGGCTTGCGCTACTGCGTGGCCAGTACCAAGTTGTTCAGCTTGAAGTACCCAATTTACATTGTTATCGGCAAGTTGTTGTTGTAATAGTTCGCCGCCGTGTCCGTAAACTAGGTTTGTAGTCGTTGCACCTAATGCCATCGCATTATCAATAACGTGCTGCACCATTGGTTTACCTGCAACTTTGTGCAAAACTTTAGGTAAAGCAGAGCGCATACGAGTACCTTTACCCGCAGCAAGAATAATAGTTGTTAGAGCCATTAAAACAATTTCCTTTTTTCGTTGTTTTAGCTAAATAAGTCTTATGTTTGATCAGAAGATTACGTAAATCACTTCTTGTGCAAATACTCAGTAGGTTAGTTTATTAGTACTGAATCTTGACTGAAAAAACACACTTAATTGGATGACGTTATTGTAGCGAGGATTCCGGCAGGATATAAGTGTAAAAGTGTAGATAATAATCGGACTAAGGTATTTAGTGTAAATACAAAAGTAACAGGCACAAAAAAGCCCACTTAAAGTGGGCTTTTTACAAACCGGGTAGGCTTACTTGTAACGTAATTGCTGAATTACGCGTAACTGAGCAACTGCTTCTGCCAGTCGCGTAGCCGCTTGCTGATAATCAAACTCAACAGCTGACGAATTCGCCATATGTTCTTCAGCTTCACGTTTAGCTTTTTGTACAGAATCTTCATCTAAATCTTCACCACGAACCGCAGTATCTGCAAGAATCGTGATGTGATTTGGTTGAACTTCTAATGTACCGCCAGCAACATATATCACATCTTCGTGACCAAATTGCTTAACTAAACGTACCATACCAGGTTTAAGGGCAGTTAGTAGTGGAGCATGGCCTAGGTTTACACCCAGCTCGCCTTCACTACCAGATACTTGAATCGATTCAACAAGACCAGAGAACAAACTCTGCTCAGCGCTTACTACGTCAAGATGTACAGTCATAGCTGTCATACTACCCTCCTAGTTACATGCCTTTGGCTTTTTCTTGAGCTTCTTCGATAGAGCCAACCATGTAGAACGCTTGCTCTGGCATATCATCAAATTCACCGTTTAAGATGCCTTTAAAGCCAGAAATTGTATCTTTTAGTGATACGTATTTACCAGACGCGCCTGTAAACACCTCTGCCACGAAGAATGGCTGAGATAGGAAACGTTGGATTTTACGTGCACGAGATACAAGTTGCTTATCTTCGTCAGAAAGCTCGTCCATACCTAGGATTGCAATGATGTCTTTAAGTTCTTTATAACGCTGAAGAACTGTTTGAACGCCACGTGCTGTATCGTAGTGCTCTTGACCAATTACTTGTGGGTCAAGTTGACGTGAAGATGAATCAAGTGGGTCTACCGCTGGGTAAATACCAAGTGATGCGATATCACGTGAAAGTACTACTGTTGCGTCTAAGTGAGCAAAGGTAGTTGCTGGAGATGGATCCGTTAAATCATCCGCAGGTACGTATACCGCTTGGATTGATGTAATTGAACCCGTCTTAGTAGAAGCGATACGCTCTTGAAGCACACCCATTTCTTCAGCAAGTGTAGGCTGGTAACCTACCGCTGATGGCATACGACCAAGTAGTGCAGATACTTCTGTACCAGCAAGAGTATAACGGTAGATGTTATCTACGAAGAAAAGTACATCGCGACCTTCATCACGGAACTTTTCAGCCATAGTAAGACCTGTTAACGCTACGCGTAAACGGTTACCTGGAGGCTCGTTCATCTGACCGTATACAAGCGATACTTTATCAAGTACGTTTGAATCGTTCATCTCATGGTAGAAATCGTTACCCTCACGTGTACGCTCACCAACACCTGCGAATACTGAGTAGCCGCTGTGCTCGATTGCGATGTTACGGATAAGTTCCATCATGTTTACAGTTTTACCAACACCGGCACCACCGAATAAACCAACTTTACCACCTTTAGCAAACGGACATACAAGGTCGATAACCTTGATACCAGTTTCTAAAAGTTCAACTGAACTTGATTGCTCTTCGTATGAAGGTGCTGCACGGTGAATAGACATACGGTCTTCTTCGCCGATTGGACCCGCTTCATCGATTGGCTCACCAAGTACGTTCATGATACGACCAAGTGTTGCTTTACCAACTGGAACTTGAATCGATTCACCTGTATTCATAACTAAAGCACTACGACGTAAACCATCAGTAGTACCCATAGCGATAGTACGCACTACACCGCCACCTAGCTGCTGTTGAACTTCTAGAGTCAAACCAGCTAAATCGCCATCTGTTACTCTTAGTGCGTGGTATACCGCTGGCACGCTATCTTGTGGAAATTCAATATCCACAACGGCGCCGATAATTTGGACGACCTTACCTAAACTCATGTCTATTCCTCTCGTTAATCTTTACCCGAAGCATTAAACTGCTGCTGAGCCAGAACAAATCTCACTAATTTCTTGTGTGATCGCTGCTTGGCGAGCCTTGTTATAAACAAGCTGTAGCTCGTCCATAAGGTCACCTGCGTTATCAGTTGCAGCTTTCATTGCAACCATACGAGCAGCCTGTTCAGAGGCAGCATTTTCTACCACACCTTGGTATGCTTGAGACTCAATAAAGCGTACTAACAAAGACTCTAAAATAGCCTCTGGATTTGGCTCGTATAAGTAATCCCATGTGTGAGCAGATACTTCTTCTTCAGCTTTTGGCAAAGGGAGTAACTGATCTATAATTGGCTCTTGCCTCATGGTATTAACGAATTTGTTATATACCAAGAATAAACGGTCTATTTTGCCTTCAGAAAATGCATCAAGCATAACTTTTACAGGACCAATAACGTCTTGTACTGAAGGTTTATCTCCTAGGCCCGCTTTTTTAGCGAGTAGTTGACCACCAAAACGTTGAAAGAAGCCAGCTGCTTTACTACCTAAAGTAGCAAATTCAGCATCAACACCTTTTTCTTTCCACGCTTTAACATCAAGTGCAACTTTCTTAAACTCGTTTGAGTTTAGACCGCCACACAGACCACGGTCTGTAGAGATAACAATATAACCAACTCGTTTCACTTCACGATCTTTTAAGAACGGGTGAGTAAAATCAAGATTTGCTTGAGCAACACGACCAATTACTTCACGTAATTTGTCAGCGTATGGACGGCTTGAAGCAACGCGTTCTTGCGCCCTTTTCATTTTAGACGCAGCAACCATTTCCATTGCGCTAGTGATCTTTTGAGTATTTTTAATACTCCCGATCTTGCTTTTAATCTCTTTTCCGCTGGCCATGACTCTCTCTCCGAATCAAGGTGTGCTTTAGTTTCCTAAAGCGCACCATTAATAACTAAATTACCAAGTTTGCGTAGACTTGAACTTCGTTAGAAGTTCTTTAAGCTGCGCTTCGATCTCGGCATTCAAGTTACCAGTTTCATTGATTTGAGCCACAAGCTCTGCGTATGTGCTATTTGCATACGAAAGTAAAGCTGCTTCAAAGTCACCGATTTTCGCGATTTCGATGTCTTGAAGGAAGCCTTTTTCAGCAGCAAATAACGACAAAGACATATCAGCAACAGACATTGGCGCGTACTGTTTCTGCTTCATTAGCTCTGTTACACGCTCACCATGCTCAAGTTGAGCACGAGTTGCATCATCAAGGTCAGACGCGAACTGCGAAAACGCAGCTAATTCACGGTACTGAGCTAGGGCTAGACGAATACCGCCACCTAGTTTCTTAACGATTTTAGTTTGTGCAGCACCACCAACACGCGATACCGAGATACCAGCATTTACTGCCGGACGGATACCTGAGTTGAATAAGTCAGTTTCTAAGAAGATCTGACCATCGGTGATAGAGATAACGTTAGTCGGTACGAACGCAGAAACGTCGCCGCCTTGAGTTTCAATGATTGGCAATGCCGTCAATGAACCAGTTTTACCTTTCACTTCACCATTAGTGAACTTTTCAACGTAATCTGCGTTTACACGCGATGCACGTTCTAAAAGACGAGAGTGAAGGTAGAATACGTCACCTGGGTATGCTTCACGGCCTGGTGGACGCTTAAGTAGTAATGAAATTTGACGGTAAGCAACTGCTTGCTTAGACAAATCATCATATACGATTAATGCGTTTTCACCACGGTCACGGAAGTATTCACCCATAGTACAGCCCGCGAACGGTGCTAAGTACTGAAGTGCCGCAGATTCAGAAGCAGATGCAACAACTACGATAGTATTTGCTAGTGCACCATGCTCTTCTAATTTACGAACTACGTTTGCAATAGTAGATGCTTTTTGACCAATCGCAACGTACACACACTTAACGCCTGTGTCTTTTTGATTGATGATTGCATCGATTGCTAGTGCAGTTTTACCTGTTTGGCGATCCCCAATGATAAGTTCACGTTGACCACGACCAACTGGAATCATCGCATCAATAGATTTATAACCAGTTTGAACTGGCTCATCTACAGATTTACGCTCGATTACACCTGGTGCAATTTTTTCTACAGGTTCAAACCCGTCGTTATCTAGAGCGCCTTTACCATCGATTGGAGCACCTAGTGTGTTTACAACACGACCAAGTAAACCAGGACCAACAGGAACTTCTAAAATACGACCAGTTGTATATACTTTTACGCCTTCAGTAAGGTCAGCGTACGGACCCATTACTACTGCACCAATTGAGTCGCGCTCAAGGTTTAGTGCGATAGCATAACGGCTGCCAGGAAGCTCAATCATTTCACCTTGCATACAGTCAGCAAGACCGTGGATGCGGATGATACCGTCAGTAACAGATACAATAGTACCTTCGTTACGAGCTTCACTTACAACTTCGAACTTCTCAATACGTTGTTTGATCAGATCTGAAATTTCAGTGGAATTAAGTTGCATGCTCTTTTTCCCAATTACGATTGTAGTGTTGTAGCTAAGCGGTTTAATTTACCGCGAATAGTACCGTCGATTACAGTGTCGCCAGACCTAATAATAAGTCCACCAACCACTGACGCGTCTTCACTACAATTCAGCTTAACTTTGCGTGCGAAACGTTTTTCAAGTGCCGCTACCAATGACTCTTGTTGCGCAGCAACAAGAGGAGTTGCAGAAATCACATCTACTTCGATTTCTTTATCGTATTCTGCTTTAAATTCAGCAAATAACTGTGCAACTTCAGGTAGAGCTGTCAAACGTCCATTTTCAGCCATCACCTTAACTAGGTTCTGACCTTGTTCGTTGAGCTGCTCAGCACAAAGTTGAATAAATAATTCAGCTTGTGCAGTAGCTGTAGGCATACTCGCTAAAACAGACGATGCTTGCTCATTGCTGGCTACATGGCCTGCAAAGAACAACATATCATTCCAGCTTTCTAGAGTGCCTTTCTCAACGGCAAGTTCAAAAGCCGCTTTAGCGTATGGGCGAGCGATAGTAGTCAAATTAGACATGCTCATACCCTCCTAATTACAGCTCAGCGACAAGTTTTTCAACGATGTCACTATGTGCGGCTTGATTAATTTCACGCTCTAAAATACGTTCTGCGCCAATCACTGCCAGAGTTGCTACTTGCTTACGTAGTTCTTCTGTTATGCGATTACGTTCAGACTCAACTTCAGAGTGCCCTTGAGCAATGATACTTTCACGCTCTTGTTGACCACGAAGTGTTTCTTCGTCAACAATTAGCACTGCACGCTTTTTAGCTTGATCAATGATATCAGCCGCTTGAGCTTTTGCATCTTTAAGCTGTTCAGCAGCTTTCTTTTGCGCAAGTTCTAAGTCTTTTTCGGCTCTATCAGAGGCAGCTAAACCATCTTCGATTTTTTTCTGGCGAGCTTCAATTGCACCGTTTAGTGGTGGCCATACGTATTTCATACAAAATAATACGAACACCGTAAACGCAATCAATTCACCGATAAGAGTGGCGTTTAAATTCACAACCGCTCCTCCTTAAATAGTAAGCTGTTCAAAGAATAAAATTAAAGTACGAACAACAATACCATAGCGATACCAACACCAATCATTGCTACAGCATCGATTAGACCAGCAAGGATAAACATTTTAACTTGTAGCGAAGGTGCAAGCTCAGGTTGACGCGCACATGCTTCAAGGAATTTACCGCCCATGTTACCAAAACCGATTGCTGTGCCGATTGCACCAAAACCGATTAGTAAAGCTACTGCGATGTATTTTAAGCCTGTTAATAATTCTAAAGCTTCCATTTATTTCTCCAAAGTTTCAATTGTAAAGTTAAAAGTAAAAGTAAAATTGTAAATCTAAAAATTAGTGATTATCTGAACTTGCCATGCTTAGGTATACAATCGTAAGCATCATGAATAAGAATGCTTGTAATGTAATAACTAGAATATGGAATACAGCCCAAACAAAGTGCAACGGTAGTTGCATAAAACCGATAGCGCCGATCAAGATGAAAATCAACTCACCAGCATATAAGTTACCAAACAAACGTAGTGCTAATGAAAACGGTTTAGAAACGAGTGCAATCAGTTCAAGTAATAAGTTAAATGGTATCAAAATAATTTGAACAAACATGTTATTTGAGCTGAACGGATGAAGCGTTAACTCTTTAATAAACCCGCCAATACCTTTTATTTTGATTGAAAAGCCAACCATTAGTATAAATACACCCAGCGCTAGCGCTGAAGTCATATTAATGTCAGTCGTTGGTACAATTTTCATGTACACATCGTGTGAATCCATACCAAATGCAGTCTCACCAACGAAACCTGCAAGTGCTGGAATGAAATCAACTGGTATTAAATCCATTAAGTTCATTAAGAACACCCAAACGAAAATCGTTAAGGCTAATGGTGCAATAAGCTTGCTTTTACCATGGAAAGTATCGCGTACGTTGTCACCAACGAATTCTACGATTATTTCAATAAAACACTGAAATTTCCCAGGTACACCTAGTGTTGATTTTTTAGCGGCACTACGAAAGATCCATAAAAATATAAGACCTAAACCGATAGACCATGCAAGGGTATCTATATGCCATGTCCAGAATCCACTGTCCGTACATGCTTTATTGAAGGCGAGACCTGTATCGGTCGAACACATCTTAGCATTGGTCAAATGGTGCTGGATATGGCCAGATAGAGTAACTTCTTCTGCTGCCATGTTATATCCCAAAAGTTAATGTTTAAAAAAAACGGGTGCGAACAATCCAGTAAAGAGCGCCAGTATATAAGTACTAAAAAAGGGTAATAAAATTACCGGAAAATGCTTCAGTACTAGCGCAAACAATACGATTGTTAGCATAAACTTTAATCCGTTGCCGCGTTTCAACGAGGCATACGCTTGATTTGCTCGGCTTGCACCCATATATCTGAATGCATAAAGCGCAAATACAAAGTGCGGAAGTACTGCTACAGCTCCACCAACAAGTGATGAAAGCCCTGCATTGACTCCCGAACTAAAAAAAATAATTACAGCAGCAACTAATGCTACAACACCCTGAAGGCAAATTAACTTTAATACGGCAAGTCGATATGGACTTGCTAACTTGTCAGTCACGTTTAGTTAACCTTTATTGCGTTCTAATTGTTAGGGTGTGAAAACTGGCGAAATTATACTTAATCCTGCCAGTTTTGCAACTTGAGTAGACGCTTTGTAACACGAAATAGCTACAAATGTCCCTTTTCAGACATGTAATAAATTAATGGTGGGTATTGTCGTGATTGATACGATTTAAAATGCCGTCAAGTTCATCTAAATTAGTATAAGAAATAACAAGCTTACCTTTGCCTTTTTTATTGTAGTTAATCTCAACTTTGGCACCTAGGTTTTCAGCGAGTTGTTGCTCTAACTGCTTAACATCAGGATCTTTTTCGGTTACTTCTTTAGCAGGTACAGGCTCTAAGATAGAACGTACGAGCTTTTCAGTTTCTCGAACGGTTAGTGCTTTAGCAACCGCTAAACGAGCAGCATCTGACTGCGCTTCACCTTCAAGAGCTAACAGACAACGAGCATGGCCCATTTCGATATCGCCATGTTCTAACAGAATTTTTACATCGTTATTTAAATTATTTAAACGCAGTAAATTAGTTACTGTTGTACGTGATTTACCAACGGCATCGGCTACTTGCTGATGTGTTAGTTCAAATTCTATAAGTAAACGATTAAGTGCAACCGCTTCTTCCATAGCATTTAAATCTTCACGCTGAATATTTTCTATCAGTGCAATCGCAACGGCAGCTTCATCAGGTACATCTTTAATAATACAAGGCACTGTTTCAAGCTTAGCTATTTGCGCAGCGCGCCAACGACGCTCACCAGCAATAATTTCGAAGCTATTGTGTGCAATAGGGCGCACAACAATGGGTTGAATAATACCTTGTGAGCGAATAGAACTAGCAAGCTCTTCTAACGCCTCTTCAGACATGTCTTTACGAGGTTGGTATTTACCCGAGTGTAAAAACTCTATTGGGAGTTTTTGTAATTCACTATTATTAGCCGCAGCATTTTGCACAGCCTCAGAAACGTTTGATGTGTCTTGTTCCTTGCTTGGGCTTGGTGCAGGCTTTGACGAACTTAAAAGTGCATCGAGTCCTCGGCCTAAACCTCGTTTTTTAGCAGACATGTTATTTTTTTACCTCAAAGTTAGGCGACAACGGACGCTGTTTTTTCTTTTCTGCGTAACATTTCACCAGCGAGTGCTAAATATGCTTTAGCACCACTTGATGCCCGGTCATAGTACATAGCAGGAGTACCAAAACTAGGTGCCTCCGCTAAACGAACATTACGCGGGATCACCGTACGGTATACCTTATCGCCAAAATGTTGTTTTAATTGTTCTGATACATCATTTGCCAAACGGTTACGCGGGTCGTACATAGTACGAAGTATACCTTCAATTTGTAAGCTAGGATTCACTAACTTAGCAAGTTGCGTAATCGTATCCATTAATGCGGTTAACCCTTCTAGTGCATAATACTCACACTGCATTGGCACTAAAATAGAATCAGCTGCGGCCATTGCGTTAACAGTTAACATATTTAGAGAGGGCGGACAGTCAATAAAAATAAATTCGTACTGGTCCTGAATTTTTTCAAGTGCATTACGTAAACGCACTTCACGGGCAAATAATTCCATCAATTTAACTTCTGCAGCGGTTACATCACCGTTTGCAGCAATCATATGGTATTCACCAGACGTTTCTTTAATGATAACGTCTTCTATAGGTTTATCTTCAATAAGTAGGTCGTAAATAGTTGGCACGTCGCCATATTTATCTACGCCACTACCCATAGTCGCATTACCTTGCGGATCGAGATCAATTAACAGCACTTTACGTTTCGTTGCAGCCATAGACGCAGCGAGGTTAACAGCGGTTGTAGTTTTACCCACTCCACCTTTTTGATTTGCTAATGCGATGACTTTTGCCACGGTGTCTCTGATCCCTAGTCTTTAGAAAGAATAATTAAATGTCGTTGTGCATCTAAATTAGGTACTTCTAATGCAATTTTTTGCTCAAACTTAACGCCTGCAGGTAGTGACTCTAGCTCTTCGCTAGGGAACACGCCTTTAAGTGCTATAAATTTACCCGAATGATCGATTAAGTGCGAACACCAGTCAACCATATCTTGTAATGAAGCAAAAGCACGACTTAGTACGCCGTCTAATTTAACACTTGGTTGATATTCTTCAACTCTTGACTGAACCGGGGTTACATTATCAAGACCAAGCTCATGTTTAACATGCATTAAAAATCGTACACGTTTACCTAAGCTATCTAATAACACAAAATGTGTATTAGGTAATGCAATTGCTAATACGATACCCGGTAATCCAGGACCCGTTCCAACATCAATATAATGATGACCGGGTAAGTGAGGCGCAACAACTAAGCTATCCATAATATGCTTAATCATCATTTCTTCAGGTAAGCGTACTGAGGTTAAGTTATAAGCCTTATTCCACTTATTCAATAACTCGACGTAACGAACTAGCTGTTGCTGTTGTTTTTCTGTTAGCGCAATATCAGTTTGCGTTAACAATGTAGTTAATTGTTGCTGTAACACTATGTACCCTTACCGTTACGCGGATTTGCGTAATAAGCCTTGCTTCTTCAGATACACTAATAATAGCGAAATCGCCGCTGGGGTGATACCAGAAATACGCGATGCTTGACCAATAGTGTCAGGACGCGACTCAATAAGCTTGGCAACTACCTCATTTGACAAACCAGATACGGTTTTATAATCAAACTCTTTTGGTAAAATTGTTTGCTCATGACGAAGCTGTTTGTTGATCTCATCTTGTTGACGCGCAATATAACCTGCGTACTTAGTATGGATCTCAACTTGTTCAAGTGCCGCTTTGTTTGTAAATTCAGATCCTAATCCTTCTATAGCCATAAGATCGTTATAACGAATCTCTGGGCGACGAAGTAATTCTTCTAAACTTGCTTCACGTGTAAGCGGTGTTTTCAGTAATGCATTTACTTGTTCTACAACGGCGTGATCTTTATGAATCCACGTATCTTTAATGCGTTGCTTCTCTTTTTCGATTACTTCCATTTTTTCGTTAAATGCCTGCCAGCGTTCGTCATTAACTAAACCTAGTTCACGGCCTTTTTCAGTTAAACGAATATCAGCATTATCTTCACGAAGTAATAAACGGTATTCGGCACGACTGGTAAACATGCGGTATGGTTCTTTTGTACCCAGTGTTGCTAAGTCGTCGATTAATACACCAACGTAAGCTTCATCACGACGTGGTGTCCAAGAATCTTTGCCTTGTACTTTTAGTGCAGCATTCATCCCTGCAATTAAGCCTTGTGCACCCGCTTCTTCATAGCCGGTAGTACCGTTAATTTGACCCGCAAAAAATAAACCTTCAATAAATTTAGTTTCTAAAGATTGTTTTAAATCACGTGGATCAAAGTAATCATATTCAATTGCGTAACCAGGTCGACAAATATGTGCATTTTCAAAACCTGTAATCGATTGCACAATTTCAAGTTGTACATCAAACGGTAAACTAGTCGAAATACCATTTGGGTATAATTCGTATGATGTTAAACCTTCAGGCTCAACAAATATTTGATGTTTATCTTTATCTGCAAAACGAACAATTTTATCTTCAATTGAAGGGCAGTATCGTGGACCAATACCTTCAATAACACCTGAGTACATAGGTGAGCGATGTAAGTTTTTACGAATAACATCATGTGTTTTTTCGTTTGTGTAAGTTATGTAACACGGTATCTGTTGTGGGTGATCTGATTGTTTACCCATAAACGAAAACACAGGAGTTGGTGTATCACCTGGCTGTGCTTCCATTTTTGTAAAATCAACAGTACGTGCATCAATACGTGGAGGTGTACCTGTTTTTAAACGATCAACTCTAAATGGATGTTCACGTAAGCGATCAGCTAAAGCGATTGAAGGAGGATCGCCTGCACGACCGCCTTTATAATTTTCTAAACCAATATGAATTAAGCCGCCTAAAAAAGTACCCACGGTTAAAACAACACTTGGTGCACTAAAACGTAAACCCATTTGAGTTACTACGCCAGTAACACGATCGTTTTCAACAATAAGATCATCACATGATTGTTGAAAAATCTTAAGGTTATCTTGGTTTTGTAATGTTGTTTGAATAGCCGCTTTGTACAAAGCGCGATCTGCTTGTGCTCGAGTAGCACGAACAGCAGGTCCTTTTGAAGAATTTAGTGTACGAAATTGGATCCCGCCTTTATCAATGGCCTGTGCCATTGCACCACCAAGAGCGTCGATCTCTTTTACCAAATGACCTTTGCCAATCCCACCAATTGCTGGGTTGCAAGACATTTGACCAAGGGTATCCATATTGTGAGTCAGTAGCAGGGTATTCATCCCCATACGGGCAGCTGCTAATGCGGCTTCAGTGCCAGCATGTCCACCACCTACTACGATAACGTCAAAATTTTCGTGAAAAATCATTAATGGGATCCTACTTAAATCAAACCGGTAAACTTCAAAAGGGAGCGTATTCTACCTAGAAATTGGCAGAAGATAAATGATTAAACAAAGGGCAAGATCTAAGTATGTGATCTCTAATAATATAAAGGATCTTTTAAAGAGATCTTTTATTACTATTACTACTACTGATCGACTTTTCTGTTGATAAGGTTTAGATCTTCATTTAAAACATGAAATTAGATCAGATCTAAAGGTGTTAATATGATCGGATCATCCAGCAAATAAGCTCTGATCAAAAAGGCACTTTATACACAGGGTTGAATCAGTTGGATCTTATCCAATGGATAAGCATGCTTTAAAACGCAGTTTATTCAATCTTTATCCACAAAACCTATTAAATTATTAGTAAATTGTGGGTAACTTTATATATAACTTTTTACTTGATCTATCTATTTTATGCCTGTTTGAGCTATCCAAGAGTCTAACCATGTTAATGCAGTGTCTTCTGGTAGTGCTTCATCGAGAATATTAAGCTCTAAACGTTCTGCTACTTTTATAGCGCCTTTTTGAGTTAATAAGGCATCTATATTACGTCCTGCTAGGTTATAAGTGTCATAACTAGTGTCGCCTAAAGCGATTACTGAATATTTTAATTCAGATAAATCATCTGCTTGAGTTACATCTTCAACAAAACTAATAAGATTTTCAGGGTAATCACCTGCACCATAAGTTGATGTGCAGATTAACCAAATGGTATTTTGCTGATCAATATCGCTAAATTCAGGTTGATCATGTAGTTGCGTAGTAATACCAAGGTTATTAAGCGCGTCGCTTAATTGCTCTGCAACATACTCGGCTGATCCCATTTGGCTGCCGACAATAAGATTTACTGAACTCATGAATATTAGTGATCACATTGGTTTTAATTGCCGCCTATGATAACTGAGTGAGGGTAACAGTAAAGTTAAGAGTGCTTTTTTGTATAACTATTTTTGCGGTAATTTTACACTCATTCAAAATTGTGTCTTTAAGTTGTTGATAATATAGTGTTTAACAAATTATCTTTAAATGTAATCTTCTGATCAAGTTGTTGATAACAGTGGGGAAAGCTCTGCTTAAACTGTTTTTTAGGTTGTTTTATATTCGCTAAGTTATTGATATTACTTGTCAGTAAGGAATTAAATTGTAAATATCTCAATTAAAAATACATGTTGATCATAATGTGGATATAAAGCCTGTTGATAACCTTAAATTTAGATCGAAAATAATTTTTAAAAATGATCTAATAAAGCAGATCTAATGAAATTAATTAAAAATAAGTTCATAAATAGATAAATTACAATTGATCATGAGGTTTTTGCAGCTGATTTACCTAGTTTTGGTATTTATTTGAGCTGAAAATTAGGTATTGTGGATAAGTGATCTCGGTATTTTTAATTTTATGCGAATTTAGAGCTGCTATTTTTATTAATTTTGCTGGTGGAGTAAGCAGATCAAAAGTTTTGAATACTTAGCAGTTGAGTTATTTTATTTAAAAATCACAGTGATCATCAAATTATATGTTGTCAAAAGTAAGCTTTTTAGAGTACTAATCAGTGTTTTTTAGCTCTTTAATTGAGCGAATAGCATCATCTTTTGCGTGTATGAGGTGTGTTTTAGTGCATTTTTGTGAGCTAAAGTAAGTATAAGGAAGCCATTTATAACTACTTTTTGTATGACATATAACGCTATTAAAGCGCGCGGTTGTTTGAAAAGGCATTGGTTTTAGTCTTAATAATAGGTGTAATTTGTGCTATTAATTCCCCCAATAAGCACTCTCAGTATTGCCTACTCTATATAATCTGACCTCTCTTAGCACGTAACAAAGGTAGTTTTGGATATGATTTTATTGGCAGTAATTTGCAGGCATCAGGTGTATAAATATATATTTTACAGCTGAATATTTTACATAAAAAAAGAGCACCTAAGTGCTCTTATAATAAAAATATATCTGTAATAGGGTGTTTATTTACCAATACAAAACGAGCTAAATATTTTGCCAAGTAGGTCGTCTGAGGTAAATTCACCTGTAATTTCATTTAAATGCTGTTGTGTTAAACGCAGTTCTTCAGCGAGTATTTCACCAGCAATGTGCATTTCTAATTGTGTTTTACCCGTTTCTAAATGATACGCAGCACTTTCTAGTGCATCTAAATGACGACGGCGCGCCATAAAGCCACCTTCTGTTGCGCCTTGAAAGCCTATACACGCTTTTAAATGCTCGCGAACAAGTTCAATACCGTCAGCATTTTTAGCACTTAAGCTGATTACCGGGTATTGTTGCTCTTGCTCCATTCCGACTATGTCGCCCGATAAATCAGCTTTATTTCTGATGACCGTAACCCCCATACCTTCTGGTAATTTTGCCATAAATTCAGGCCAAATTTTGTGCGGGTCAGTATCTATAGTATCAGTGCCATCAAGCATAAATAAAACGCGGTCGGCTTGGTTTATTTCATCCCATGCACGCTCAATACCTATTTGTTCTACTCTGTCTGGGCTTTCGCGTAGGCCTGCTGTATCTATAATATGCAGTGGCATACCATCTATATGTATATGCTCTCTTAGTACGTCGCGAGTGGTACCGGCTATTTCTGTTACGATTGCGGCTTCACGACCGGCTAGGGCGTTAAGCAGGCTTGATTTACCCGCATTAGGGCGACCTGCAATAACAACACGCATACCTTCGCGCATGATGCTGCCTTGCTTCGCTTGGTTGGTTACAGTGTTAAGCTGAGTAATAATCGCGTCTAAGTCTCCTGACACTTTACCATCGGATAAAAAATCAATTTCTTCATCAGGAAAATCTATTGCCGCTTCTACATACATACGTAAGTGAATTACTTTTTCTACGAGTGTTTCTATGTGTTTAGAAAATTCACCTTGGAGAGACTGTAGGGCGCTTTTAGCGGCTTGCTCGCTGGTAGCATTAATTAAGTCGGCGATGGCTTCTGCTTGTGTTAAATCAAGCTTGTCATTCATAAATGCGCGCTCTGAGAACTCACCAGGCTTTGCTAAACGAACGCCCTCTATTTTACTAATTTCTTTAAGTAACATATCCAGTACTACAGGACCGCCGTGGCCTTGTAATTCAAGTACGTCTTCACCAGTAAATGAGTTAGGACCTGCAAAGTAAATGGCAATACCTTGATCAAGTTGCTCGCCAGCAAGGCTTTTAAATGGCACATAATCGGCGTAGCGAACTTTAGGTATTTTACCTACTACTTTTTCGGCGACACTTTTAGCAAGGCTACCTGAAACGCGAATAATACCAACACCACCACGTCCAGGTGCTGTTGCTTGTGCTGCAATTGTATCTTGATTGATCATGCTATTAATTTGCCAACGATGAGTAACTTTATGCCCGTATTGTAACCTATCGATTTATTTGTAGCGAATAGCTGTGGTGAAAAACAGGCAATAAAAAAGGCGACCGAAGTCGCCTTTATATAAGTAGGAGCTTAGTTAGCCTCTTACTTTAATTCCTTTCTTTTCCATGCCACGGTAGATGATTAACATCTGGACAATAGAAATAAGGTTAGACACTAACCAGTAAAGAACTAAACCAGATGGGAACCATAAGAAGAATACAGAGAAGATAACCGGCATAAAGGTCATCATTTTTTGCTGCATTGGATCAGTAACCGTCATAGGTTGTAGCTTTTGCGTCACAAACATACTCGCACCAAATAATATTGGTAGTACGTAGTACGGGTCTTGTGCAGAAAGGTCAGTTAACCAAAAAATGAATTCAGCATGGCGAAGTTCAGTAGACTCTAAGAATACGTAGAACAAGGCTAAGAAAATTGGCATTTGTAGCAAAATAGGGAAACAGCCACCCATTGGGTTAACTTTTTCTTTTTTGTACATTTCCATTGTTGCTTGGCCGAACTTTTGACGGTCATCACCAAACTTTTCTTTAAGGGCTGCCATTTTAGGCTGTAGGGCACGCATTTTTGCCATTGAAGTGTATTGCGCTTTAGTAAGTGGGTACATTAACGATTTTACGATAATAGTGATGGCAATAATTGCTACACCCCAGTTACCTAAAATGCTGTGTAGCCATTTTAGCAATACAAATAAAGGTTGCGAAATAAACCATAACCAACCGTAATCTACAGTTAGGTCTAGGTCTGGGTGAATAGCTTCAAGAATATCTGACTCTTTCGGGCCCATATAATAAGTAGCAGTTAGTATTTGCTCACTACCAGCTTGAATATTTACAGCAGGGTCTTTAGCACCAATAATAGCGGCATTACTTTTTGTAATTAAGCTATAAATTGTATTTGATTGATCTTGCATTGGAACCCAAGCACTTACAAAGTAATGCTGAATAAAGGCAACATAACCACCTTGTGTACTTTTATTTAGGTTTTTGTCAGCCATATCTGAAAAACTATACTTTTCGTAAGGTTCTTCATCAGTACCGTATGCAGCACCTAAATAGTTTTGATCAACCATGCTGCCTTTTTCTTGTACGGTACGCTTAATTTGCGTGTATAGCTGTACTTGAAGTGGTGTGCTTGTTGTATTGTTAACTTTGTATTCTAAACCAACATCATATTGACCTTTTTTGAATACGTACGTCTTAGTAAAGTTAACACCATTACTATCAGTAAACTGAAGTGGAACGCGAAGCTCATCACCCGTTAAGGTATATGTTTTTTGTTCGGTACTATAAGTAGGGCGACCATTAGCTGATGCATCAGGGCCATTTAAGCCAATTAAGCCACTTTGTGAAAAGTATTGTCTACCTTCAATAAGCTCACCAAGAAGCATATAAGGTGTGTCGCTACCTTTGGTATCTTCATACTGAAGAAGATCTGCTTCAACAATATCACCGCCTTTGGTGTCAATTTTAACTTTAAAAACGTCAGTAGTGATATTAATTACAGAACGTTTAGCTAAAGTTGCTGAAGCGGGTAAACCTGAATCTGACGATGAAGGGATATAATCATCCGACTCTGGTGAATTTGCTTGTAGTGTTTGTGTTGTGGCACTTGGATCGACTTTAGGCTTGTTGTAATCATTATCCCATTCTTGGAACAATAAAAACGACACTAGCATTAGGCCAATTAATAAAAACGTGCGTTGCGATTCCATAACAGCTCTTATTTCTCGTGTTGGTGGTTAATATGGGTTAATTTTTCAGGGACGGGGTCTTCTCCACCTGAATGTAAAGGATGGCATTTTAATATGCGTTTTAAAGCTAACCAACTACCTTTTATAAATCCATGCAAATTAATTGCTTGAATTGCATAATGTGAGCAGCTTGGATTAAAACGACAATGCGGACCTAACAGCGGGCTAATCCACTTTTGATAACCGCGGATAAATAACACTAAACAAAACCTCGGTAAAGCAACAAGTGGTTTAAGTAACCTCATGATGTTTATGCCCCTACTTAAGTTTAGTGAGATAGATATCATGTATTTAAAGACTCAATTAGAAAATTTAAATGCATGATTAAAAGGTGAGCTAAAGATACATTAATTAACCCTGCAATTCTATTGCAATTAGGTTTGTTTATTAGATTTAGCTGATTTGTTTGGGCGTTTCTTAAAAGGTGGCGGTTTAGGTGCACCTGGTTTACAGCGTTCGTTAATTTTTCGCCATAATTTAGTAAGTTGTTTGGTTATTTCTTCATTAGACTGTTCATCAATACCATTTTTAACCATAAGCACAATATCAATATTATCGATGCTGTGTTGATTTAAACGAAAACTTTCGCGAGCAAGACGTTTAATACGGTTTCGTTGGCATGCCTTTTTTACACGTTTTTTAGCAACAGTAAGACCTAACCGAGGTTTATCTTGGTCATTTGGTTTAGCTAATAGAGTAAAGAAAGGAGTTGCAGCCCGAGCGGGTTCATTAAATATGCGAGAGTAATGCGAGGGAGTTAACAGACGTAACTCCCTGCCAAAGCTAAAGTCTTCCACTTATAAATTAAGCAGAAAGAACTTTGCGGCCTTTAGCGCGGCGACGTGCTAATACTTTACGGCCATTTACAGTTGCCATGCGAGCACGGAAGCCGTGTGCACGTTTGCGTTTTAAAACGCTAGGTTGAAAAGTTCTTTTCATAACAATCTCATCCGATCGGTTAAAGTTAAAACATCCTATACAGGTCGCGATCCTGGCATAGGTGCCATTGCGAGCGCGAGATATTATAGAGTAAGTAATGTAAAGTCAATCATAATTACGTTAAGGGTATATAACCCACCTACTACTATATAAGAGATCATATAAGGCGATCGGTTAGGATCATCATAAATAAGAAGTTTTCCACAGCCCCTGTATAAAAAGTGAATAAAAGCGGGGGAAAAGTAAATTGGATCGTAAATTTGGTTCGCGATCTTGGTGTTATTTTGTTATGATCTCCTCTCAGGATCTAAAATAAAAACTGTTTTAAATCAGTTTGTTAATGATTTTATACATCGATATCAACAATTTTACAAAAATCAATCTTTTACTTGTGGATAAAGTGCCTTCATAATACGCGGTCTTGGGTCGCTTATTGGACCATTTGAACGCAATAAATGTATGATTTATAATCATTAATGATGTGCGGGAATAAAAATTATATCTCTGGGAGTTTAACTGTGTATCTGTCGGTTTGGCAAAGTTGTTTATATGTATTGCAAGATGAGCTGCCTTCGCAGCAATTCAGTATGTGGGTAAGACCGCTACAAGCAGAAAGTACCGAAGATACCTTGACGATTTATGCACCTAATCGCTTTGTGCTTGATTGGGTGAGAGAAAAGTACCTAAATAGAATTAACGAATTACTAGTAGAAATTTGTGGTGTTGAAGCCCCAAAACTACGTTTTGATGTAGGTAGTAAACCTTTATTAAATGCACAAGCTGCACCGGTTATAGAAACTCAATCGGCACCAAGTGCACACGCTTCAGCAAAACAACAGCCTCGCGAGCAAAAGCCAGTTGTTGAACCTGCACCTAAGTCAGGTTACAAATCTAACATTAAAGAAAACTATACTTTTGATAGCTTTGTTGAAGGTAAATCAAACCAATTAGCAAAAGCTGCGGCCACACAGGTTGCCGACAATCCTGGCTCTGCTTTTAACCCTGTATTTATATACGGTGGCACAGGTTTAGGTAAAACTCACTTATTACATGCGGTAGGTAATGGCATTATGGCAAATAAGCCAGATGCTAAAATTGTTTACATGCATTCAGAACGCTTTGTTCAAGACATGGTAAAGGCACTTCAAAATAATGCGATAGAAGAATTTAAGCGTTATTACCGCAGTGTTGATGCATTAATGATTGATGATATTCAATTTTTTGCTAACAAAGAGCGTTCACAAGAAGAATTTTTTCATACCTTTAATGCATTGCTCGAAGGTAACCAACAAATTATTTTAACCTCTGACCGTTACCCTAAAGAGATTGAAGGCGTTGAAGATAGGCTTAAATCACGTTTTGGTTGGGGATTAACAATTGCGATAGAGCCACCAGAGCTTGAAACGCGCGTTGCTATTTTGATGAAAAAAGCCCAGCAAAGTAAGATTAACTTACCACACGAAGTTGCCTTTTTTATTGCCAAAAAATTACGTTCGAACGTACGTGAATTAGAAGGTGCACTTAACCGTGTAATTGCTAATGCTAACTTTACGGGTCGTCCAATTTCTATTGATTTTGTAAAAGAAGCGCTACGCGATTTACTTGCCTTGCAAGATAAACTGGTTACCATAGACAATATTCAGCGCACCGTTGCTGAGTACTATCGAATTCGTATATCAGATCTGTTATCTAAGCGCCGCAGCCGCTCTATAGCGAGGCCGCGCCAAGTAGCTATGGCATTATCTAAAGAATTAACTAATCACAGCTTACCTGAGATTGGTGACGCATTTGGTGGACGCGATCATACGACCGTATTACATGCATGTCGTAAGATAAAATCACTACGTGACGAAAGCCACGAAATTAAAGAAGATTACCAAAACTTAATAAGAACATTGTCATCTTAGGGCTGACTTTATTATGCAAATAACAATATCAAGACAACAATTTTTAAAGCCATTGGTGCAAGTGTCTGGCGCAATAGAGCGCAAACACACGTTGCCAATTTTATCTAACGTTTTGTTAGTGGTAGAAAACGGACAACTTTCAATGACGGGTACTGACCTTGAAATTGAATTAGTTTCTGGCGTATTTGTAGGTGATGATATTGCCGATACAAAACTAACGTTACCCGCTAAAAAGTTACTCGATATTTGTAAAAGTCTACCAGACGGTTCGGACATTACTTTAAGCTTGCAAGAGCATCAATTACTTTTGACCAGTGGTAAAAGCCGTTTTTCATTAACGACTTTATCGGCTGATGATTTTCCTAATTTAGAAGAGTGGGACGGAGAAGTTGAATTTCAACTTACTCGTTTAGAGTTACGTAAGTTACTCGAAAGCACGCATTTTTCTATGGCAAATCAAGATGTACGTTATTACTTAAATGGTATGTCGTTTGAAGTAGATAATACCGATATAAAAACAGTAGCAACAGATGGTCACCGTTTAGCTATAGCGCAAAAGCAATTAACGCAATCGCTTAATACTCAACGCCAATTAATTATACCTCGCAAAGGTGTGCAAGAAATTATGCGCCTTATGGTAGCAGATGACGAATTGGTAACAATTCAGTTTGGTGCCAACCATATTCGTATTATCGATCTTGAGTTTACATTTACAAGTAAACTAGTTGATGGACGTTTTCCAGATTACCGTCGTGTATTACCACGTGGTGGCGACAAAGTAATTACAGCTAACCGAGAATGGTTACGAAATGCGTTTCAACGTGTGTCTATTTTATCGAATGAAAAGTTTCGTGGTGTACGCTTAAACTTATCAAACGGCTTATTAAAAATTACGGCCAACAACCCAGAGCAAGAACAAGCTGAAGAAGTTGTTGAAGTAAGTTACGAAGGCGCAGACCTAGAAATAGGGTTTAACGTGTCTTACGTATTAGACGTACTTAACACTCTAAAAACAGAAGACGTACTATTTACATTAGCTGACTCAAATAGCAGTGCATTAATTGAAGGTGCAGGCGATGAAGAAGCAATGTACGTTGTTATGCCTATGCGTTTATAAGACTATAAATACATAATGAGCTTAAGTCATTTGAGCCTCAAATATTTTCGTAATATTGAGGCGCTGACGCTAGAACCAGTTAACGGCGTTAATATAATATATGGTGAAAATGGCAGCGGAAAAACCAGCCTTTTAGAGGCTATCTATTACCTTTCTCACGGCAAATCTTTTCGCACTCCAAAACACAAAAGTATTATCGCGCATCAGCAAGAGCAGTTTGTAATTCACGGGCGCAAAACAATACACGACTTATCTATTCCAATTGGTATTAGTAAAACCCAAACGGGTGAAACCAATTTAAAAATTCAAGGTAAGGCGAGCCGTAAAATATCCGAACTAGCTCAACTCATGCCAGTGCAAATTATTACACCAGAGAGCTATTCTTTATTTTTTGGTGGGCCTAAAGAGCGCAGAAAGTTTTTAGATTTAGGTTTGTTCCACGTGGAACATGAGTTCTTTTTTTTATGGCAATCGTTCAATAAAGTACTTAAACAACGTAATGCATTGTTAAAAACTAAGCCCAAGAATTATTTTGACCAAATTAAGTTTTGGGACAAAGAATTTGTTAGACTGGCTGAAGAAATAAATAAATTAAGATTGGCGTATATAAGTAGGTTTAAGCAGCAATTTTTTGATAAAATGTGTGCAGAATTAACGCTTGTACGTGATTTAGAAATGACCTTTAACGCAGGTTGGAAAGAGACCGAATCTCTTGCAGATGCGTTAGAGCAAAACTTTGAGCGAGATGCTCGCCAAGGATTTACAAGTAAAGGCCCTCATAAGGCCGATTTTAGTTTTAGTGTCGCTGGCAACAGTGTGGAGAATACATTCTCACGCGGTCAATTGAAGTTACTATTATATGCGTTAAAAGTTACGCAAAATAGCTTAATTGAGTCAGAGACAGATAAGCAATCTATATTGCTAATAGATGATCTACCTTCAGAGTTAGGCGAAGATACAAAAGAGAAAGTGGGACAATTACTTGCTCACTGCAGTTCTCAAATTTTTATCTCTTCAATTTTGTCTGAAAGTATTTCTGCTGTGGTGGAACCCATGCAACGAGAACTACAAATGTTCCACGTGAAACATGGCAACCTAATAACAAGATAAGTGGGATTAACCATGTCTGAGAATTATGACTCGTCGAGTATTAAAGTACTTAAAGGATTAGACGCAGTAAGAAAGCGTCCTGGAATGTATATTGGGGACACCGATGATGGCACAGGCTTACACCACATGGTGTTTGAGGTCGTTGATAACTCGATCGATGAAGCCTTAGCAGGTCATTGTGATGATATTTACGTAACGATTCACTTAGACGGTTCTGTCTCAGTACGAGATAACGGTCGTGGTATCCCAACTTCTATTCATGAAGAAGAAGGCGTATCAGCAGCCGAAGTTATTATGACGGTACTTCATGCCGGTGGTAAGTTTGATGATAACTCTTATAAAGTATCTGGTGGCTTACACGGTGTTGGTGTTTCTGTTGTAAATGCACTTTCAGAAAAACTAAAACTTACAGTTCGCCGTGAAGGTAAACTTCATGAACAGTTTTACACTATGGGTGTTCCAGATGCACCTTTAGCTGTTATTGGTGAATCGGACACGACTGGTACAGAACTACGTTTTTGGCCAAGTGGTGAAACATTCACAAACTTAGATTTTCATTACGAAATTTTAGCTAAGCGTTTACGCGAGCTTTCATTCCTAAATTCAGGTGTGAGCATCATTTTAAATGATGAACGTGAAGAAAATAAATCTGACCACTTTAAATACGAAGGCGGTATTCAAGCTTTCGTTGAATACTTAAACCGTAATAAAACACCTATACATAAAGGTGTATTCCATTTTACTCACGAACGTGAAGAAGATGGTATTAGCGTTGAAGTATCAATGCAGTGGAATGATGCATACCAAGAAAACATTTACTGTTTCACAAATAATATTCCACAACGTGATGGTGGTACTCACTTAGCCGGTTTTAGATCAGCGCTAACACGTACACTTAATAACTACATGGAAAAAGAAGGCTTTAACAAAAAAGCTAAAACAACCAGCAATGCTACCGGTGATGATGCCCGTGAAGGCTTAACGGCTGTTGTTAGTGTTAAAGTTCCTGATCCTAAGTTCTCATCGCAAACTAAAGACAAGCTTGTTTCAAGTGAAGTTAAGTCTGCAGTTGAACAAGCAATGGCTGAAAAATTCACTGAGTTTTTATTAGAAAACCCAACTGATGCCAAAATTGTTGTAGGTAAGATTATTGATGCCTCACGTGCTCGTGAAGCGGCGCGTAAAGCCCGTGAAATGACACGTCGTAAAGGTGCAATGGACTTAGCAGGCTTACCTGGTAAGCTAGCTGATTGCCAAGAAAAAGATCCTGCCCAATCTGAACTATATATAGTGGAAGGGGACTCTGCTGGCGGATCAGCCAAGCAGGGACGTAACCGTAAAAACCAAGCTATTCTTCCGCTTAAAGGTAAAATCTTAAACGTAGAAAAAGCACGTTTTGATAAAATGTTATCTTCGCAAGAAGTAGCAACACTAATTACTGCATTAGGGTGTGGTATTGGTCGTGACGAATATAATCCTGAGAAATTACGTTACCACCGTATCATCATCATGACCGATGCGGACGTGGATGGTTCTCACATTCGTACGTTACTATTAACATTCTTCTATCGCCAAATGCCTGAAATTGTAGAACGCGGCTATATTTACATTGCTCAACCACCACTTTATAAAGTGAAAAAAGGTAAGCAGGAGCGTTATATTAAAGATGACCCTGCATTAGTTGAATACCTAACATCGCTTGCTCTTAATGGTGCAGCGTTGTATGCAAGTACAGATGCACCAGCTCTTGAAGGTGAGGCACTAGAGTCAATAGTTCACGATTATCAAAACACAGTTAAAGTAATTGAGCGTTTAAAGCGTAAATACCCTAACACGGTAATGGAACGCTTAATTTATCAAACAGAATTGAAAACTGATGACCTTTCAGATGAAGCTAAAGTAATTGCTTGGACTAAAGTGTTGGTTGACGACCTGATTGCACGTGATGAAGATGCGACTATTTTCCATGCTGGTACAGAGCATGATGCTGAGCGTAATATGTATTACCCGGTTGTGAATATTCGTCAGCACGGTGTAGATAAAGCACACGTACTTCATTATGACTTTATTGCGTCACGTGACTACCAACGCATTGCTGTGACTGGTACTAACATCGCAAACATCCTTAGCGAAGGTGCATATATTCAACGTGGTGAGAAAACAAAACCTGTTGATAACTTTGTGGATGCTTTGGAATGGTTGATCACAGAATCGAAGCGCGGGATCTATATTCAACGCTATAAAGGACTGGGCGAAATGAACCCAAGCCAGCTTTGGGAGACCACAATGGATCCTAGTGCTCGCCGTATGTTACAAGTAACGATCGAAGATGCTGTTGGCGCGGATCAATTATTTGCGACCTTAATGGGTGACCAAGTAGAGCCTCGTCGTGAGTTTATTGAAAAGAACGCACTACGTGTAGTTAACTTAGACGTGTAAAAAATATTGCTTACATAGAAAAAGGAGCCTAATGGCTCCTTTTTTATTTTCTTCAATTACACAAACTGCTTAAAACCTGAGTGTACACACGGTATACTAAGGGTAATTTTCACGCTACTTCTTAGATAGTAAAAAGCCAAATATGCAAAAATATGACGTAAAAACCTTTCAAGGTTTGATCCTGGCTTTACAGGATTATTGGGCGCAGCAAGGCTGTGTCATTATTCAACCACTTGATATGGAAGTGGGCGCAGGGACATTTCACCCGCAAACTTTTTTAAAGTCTATTGGTCCAGAGCCAATGGCGAGTGCATACGTGCAACCGTGTCGTCGTCCTACCGATGGTCGCTACGGTGAAAATCCAAATCGCTTACAACACTACTACCAATTTCAGGTAGTTTTAAAGCCATCGCCAGATAACATCCAAGAGCTTTATTTAGGCTCTTTAGCGGCTATGGGTATCGATACACTAACTCACGAAGTTCGCTTTGTAGAAGACAACTGGGAATCACCTACATTAGGTGCCTGGGGCTTAGGTTGGGAAATTTGGTTAAACGGCATGGAAGTAACGCAGTTTACCTACTTTCAGCAAGTTGGCGGTATTGAGTGTTCACCAGTAACGGGTGAGATCACTTACGGCCTAGAGCGTTTAGCAATGTACATTCAAGGCGTAGATAGCATTTACGACCTAGTATGGGCAGACGGTCCACTAGGGCGCGTAACCTACGGTGACGTGTTCCATCAAAATGAAGTAGAGCAGTCTACTTACAATTTTGAACACGCAAACGTAGAAGACTTATTTGCTCAGTTTGATAAATGCGAAGCAGAAAGCCAAAAGTTAATTGAAGCTAACTTACCACTACCAGCTTACGAGCAAGTAATGAAAGCATCGCACGCATTTAACTTACTAGACGCACGCCACGCAATTTCGGTAACCGAACGTCAACGTTATATTTTACGCGTACGTGCGTTATCAAAAGCGTGTGCACAAAGTTACTATGACAAACGCGAAGCGCTTGGTTTCCCGCTGTGTAAGGATAAGTAAGCATGTCAGCACAAAATTTATTAGTAGAAATTGGCACAGAAGAGTTGCCACCAAAAGCACTGCGTAAATTAGCAGAAGCCTTTGCTGCAAACTTAACTGCAGAGCTAGAAACATTAGAGTTAGCACACCAAGGCGTAAGCTGGTATGCATCGCCTCGTCGTTTAGGTTTACAAGTAAAAGCGCTTGAAGCTAAGCAACAAGACAAAGAAGTTGAAAAACGTGGTCCAGCTACTAAAGCCGCATTTGACGGTGACGGTAATCCAACAAAAGCAGCAATGGGTTGGGCACGTGGTTGTGGTATTGAAGTAAAAGATGCACAAACACTTGAGACTGATAAAGGCGCATGGTTATTGCACATTGCTAAAGTAGCAGGGCAAGAAACCAAATCGCTAATGACAGGTGCAATTACTAAAGCGTTAGCTAAATTACCAATTCCTAAGCCAATGCGTTGGGGCGCGAATAAAACACAATTTATTCGTCCTGTGCATACAGTCACTATTTTATTTGGTGATGAGCTACTTGAAGGCGAGATCCTTGGTAAGAAAATAACTAACCAGCTTCAAGGTCATCGTTTTCATCACCCAGAAAAAATTAGTATTAACCATGCAGACGACGTTTTTGACGTACTTAAATCGGCTTACGTTATTGCCGATTACGAACAACGTAAAGCACAAATTCGTACGCAAATAGAAGAGGCTGCAAAAGCAGTTAACGCTGTTGTTGCAATGGATGAAGATTTACTAGAAGAAGTAACATCACTTGTAGAGTGGCCAGTTACTTTAACGGCAACATTTGAAGAAGCATTTTTAGATGTACCAGCCGAAGCGTTAATTTACACCATGAAAGACGATCAAAAATATTTCCCGTTATTAGATCAAAACGGCAAACTTTTAAATAAGTTTTTGTTTGTATCTAACATCGAAAGTAAAGATCCAAGCGTCGTTATTTCTGGTAACGAAAAAGTAGTACGCCCACGTTTAGCTGATGCACAGTTTTTCTTTGAAACAGATAAAAAGAAAACTCTAGAAAGCCGACTAGAATCGCTTGATAGCGTATTGTTCCAAAAGCAACTTGGTACGCTTAAAGATAAGTCTGCGCGTATTAGTGAGCTTGCAGGTTATATTGCTGAGCAATTAGGTGCTGATAAAGCATTAGCAGAGCGCGCTGGTCTATTAAGTAAAACAGACTTAATGACTGAAATGGTAATGGAATTTACCGACGTGCAAGGTGTAATGGGAATGCATTACGCTCGCCATGACGGTGAAGCCGAGGATGTAGCCATAGCGCAAAACGAGCAGTACATGCCACGCTTTGCAGGCGACAACTTACCTACAAATTTAATTAGCTGCGCAGTAGCGATTGCTGATAAGTTTGACACGCTGGTGGGTATTTTTGGTATAGGCCAAGCACCTAAAGGTGACAAAGACCCATTTGCTCTTCGTCGTGCTGCTATTGGTGCACTTCGCATTATGGTAGAAAAAGAACTACCACTTGATATTTTAGACCTAGTAGCTAAATCGCAAACATTGTTTGGCGACAAGTTAACTAACTTAAATGTATCAGCTGATGTATTTGAATTTATGCTAGGGCGCTTCCGTGCTTGGTATCAAGACGAAGGTATTGAAGTAGACGTAATTCAAGCAGTGCTTGCACGTCGTCCGACTAAACCTGTTGATTTTGATCGCCGTGTTAAAGCCGTAAGCCACTTCCGTACATTAGACGCAGCAGAAGCGCTTGCAGCAGCTAATAAGCGTGTAGGTAATATTCTGGCTAAAAACGACATTACCAGGCAAGGTAGTGTTGATGAGAGCTTATTAAGCGACGACGCTGAAAAAGTATTAGCATCACAAGTAGCAAAATTTGCCACTGACCTTGCACCACTTTACGCAGATGGAAACTACCAAGAAGCATTAAGCCAATTGGCAGGTATTCGCGAAAGTGTTGATAACTTTTTTGACAACGTAATGGTTATGGCCGACGATGAAGCTGTTAAGCAAAATCGTCTTGCGCTGCTAAGCCAGTTAAGCGGATTGTTTTTAGGTATTGCAGATATTTCTGTTTTACAAAAATAACACCGATTAGCTATTTTAAAAGCCAGCATTTTGCTGGCTTTTTAGTTTTCACTGTACGCAAAGGATACCCATTGATGATTTCTATGAAACGAATTTTAACCTTAGCAATTGCTGGTTTACTTACCGCATGTACTAGTCAAATTTCGATTAACGATGTATTGCCACAACAAGAGCTAGATAAAACAATTTACCTAAGAGGCGACTTTACGCTTTGGGATGCTGAACCTCAGTATCAATTTATGCCAGTAGGCACTGCGCTTTATCAAGCTGAAGTAAAGTTTTCTAGCCCTGGTAAAGTGTACGAATTTAAAATAGCAGATGCCGATTTTAGCGAAGGTTACAACTGCGGTTACAGCGATGCACAACCTGCAGGGCAAAAACTAACACTCGGCCAACCTGCAGTTGCCGATTGTAATACTATTTATAATTACTTTAGCTACACTCCAGCAATTAAAGGCACATACATAGTAAGTATTGATTACAGTGACTACGACAAGCCAGAAGTGACGATAACGAAGAAGTGATAGCGGTAATTTTAAAGCTGCACGAGTGAAATAATGGATTTGTGACAAGGACGTTGTAGTGTTTATTCAGCATTAACACCAAGGGGGTTTCGTAGGTTGGGTAGAGTGAAACGAAACCCAACATGTGTGGCGAATAAAACTATTTTGATGGTTATTAAATACGTTGGGTTTCGTAAAACTCAACCCAACCTACGCCAGAAACAAGTTTTATAAGTCTGCAATAATATCGTGGATAAGTTTGACTTAAACTTGCCTTGATTATAATTAACAAAACTAATCTATACTCTTATTTATCTGTTTATTTTTTAGGTAAAAATATGCGTTATAAACGTATGTTAGAGGCGGGCGCATGTTATTTTTTTACGGTAAATTTAGAAGATAGATCTCAGCATTTGCTCGTGGAAAATATAGAGTTATTGCGTCGTGTATATTTAAGAGTTGTAAAAAAGCATCCTGTTAAGACAATTGCGATAGTTATCATGCCCGATCACCTCCATGCTATTTGGCAATTACCTGAGGGCGACAGTAATTATGCAATGCGTTGGCGGTTAATAAAATCTGGGTTTTCTCGAGGGTTACCACCAACTGAGTTTTGTAATATTAGCCGAATAGCCAAAGGTGAGCGTGGAATTTGGCAGCGGCGTTATTGGGAGCATAAAATTAGAGATGAAGGGGATTTAAATAACCATATTAATTATGTTCACTATAATCCCGTGAAGCATAAATATGTTTCTAAAGTCAGTGATTGGTCTTTTTCGAGTTTTCATCGATATGTCAATAATTCAAAATTACTGAGTAACTGGGAGTGCGACAATAACTTAAACGATATATATGATGAGTAAAGTTATTTTGGTGATTATACAATATGTTGGGTTTCGTAAGACTCAACCCAACCTACGTGAGTTCAAATTCCTTTCTTCACTACATATCTATACGGTGCTTCTTCTGCATCTTTAGCCACCAGCGTGTGATCCATGAACGTACAAAAGCTCGGAATGTCGCGGGTTGTCGATGGGTCATCAGCAGTTATCAATAAAGTTTCACCATCATTCATTTTACGAATAGCAGCACGTACCATCATTACTGGCTCTGGACAGCGAAGGCCTATGGCATCTAATTGGTGATCGGGATTATCAAAGCTCATAATAAATTGACCTGTTTAATTAAAGTGATTGCTGTGTACGCGAGTGCTTAGGTATAGCAATTAATAAGTTTGGGAGTTTAACGCAATTTTAAGTGTAATTTAACTATTTTACTTATCTTAATATGCCCATATTATTTGAAACTTTATTGCTGCAAAAGACTTTATTTAATAATACGCCCGATCACATAATTACGCTGTTACATGCTTGTTTGATAAAGGGTCGTTTTCACTTAATTAAAGCTAATAAAAAAGGCGAACTGAATAAAATCAGTCCGCCTTTTTAATCACCAAGATGGTTTTACATGTTTAAAACTAATTAGTCTTGAACACGTTCAAATACAGTGGCAATGCCTTGGCCTAAACCAATACACATAGTTGCTAAACCGTATCGTACATTTTTATCTTCCATTAAGTGAATAAGCGATGTGCTAATACGCGAACCCGAACAACCCAGTGGGTGACCAAGTGCGATTGCGCCGCCATTTAAATTCACTTTTTCGTCAACAACATCCATTAACCCTAAATCTTTCATTACAGGTAATGATTGTGCTGCAAAGGCTTCGTTAAGTTCTACTACGCCTAAGTCATCAATTGTAATACCGGCTTGTGCAAGTGCTTTTTTACTTGCTGGTACTGGGCCGTAACCCATAATTGACGGATCGCAACCTGCGACTGCCATTGCTTTAATGCGCGCACGAATTGGTAAGCCAAGTTCTTTTGCTTTCTCTTCGCTCATTACTAACATTGCAGATGCGCCGTCAGAAAGTGCAGAAGAAGTACCGGCTGTTACCGTGCCCGATGCAGGATTAAATACAGGGCGAAGCTTTGATAGGCCTTCTACTGTTGTTTCTGGGCGAATTACTTCGTCGTCTTCAACTAATATAAGCGAACCATCTGCTGCGTGACCTTCCATTGCTAAAATTTCGCGACGAAAACGGCCTTCAACAGTTGCAGCTTGTGCACGTTGATGTGAGCGATAAGCAAATTCATCTTGTTGCTCACGGCTAATGCCATGAAGTGTTGCAAGGTATTCTGCTGTTAAACCCATTGAGCCCGATGCTTGTGCAATCGTTGTTGCAAGGCCTGGGTGAAAGTCGTTGCCGTGAGTCATAGGTACGTGACCCATGTGCTCAACACCACCAATTAGGTAAGTGTCACCAGCGCCGGTCATTATTGCGCGTGCAGCGTCATGCAATGCTTGCATTGACGAGCCACATAAACGGTTAACCGTTACAGCAGGTACGCTGTGCGGAATACCGGCAAGTAATGCTGCGTTACGTGCTACGTTAAAGCCTTGTTCTAATGTTTGTTGTACACAACCCCAATAAATATCGTCAATTGATGCTGGATCAACTGCTGGGTTGCGATCAAGTAAGCCTTTCATTAAATGTGCGCTTAAGTCTTCAGCACGTTTATGTTTGAATACGCCACTTTTAGAGCGACCCATTGGTGTGCGGATACAATCTACAATTACTGGATTATTCATGATATTAACCTTCCACCTTATAGAAAACACGACCTTCTTCGGCCCACTTGCGAGTTTGCTCAGATACTTGGTAAATCGCACCTAGGTGAGCGTATTTGTCTGCTGCTGCAACAAAGTTAGCTAAACCAGTTTGATCTAAGTAACGGAACGCGCCGCCTCTAAATGGAGGGAAACCAACACCGTAAACTAATGCCATATCTGCTTCTTGCGGCGAGGCAACTATGCCTTCTTGCAAACACAGTAGCACTTCGTTAATCATTGGAATCATACAACGGTCGATGATTTCTTGTTTATCAAATTCTTTTGGTGCGTCTGTAATTGGGCTTAGTAGCTCAACTGCTGTCTCGTCATGAGACTTTTTAAGACGACCGCGACGATCTGTTTCGTATTTGTAAAAACCGGCTTTGTTCTTTTGACCAAAACGTTTTTCGTTGGCAAAAATAGTCACAGGGTCTTTATCAGCACGAGCCATACGCTCAGGGAAACCGTCAGCCATTACGCCAGTACAATGGAACGCTGTATCAATACCTACAACATCAAGTAAGTAAGCCGGACCCATAGGCCAGCCAAATACGTTTTCCATTACTTTATCTACTTTTGCAAAGTTAGCGCCTTCAACCACTAATTTGCTAAAACCTGCAAAGTAAGGGAATAAAACACGGTTTACAAAAAAGCCTGGGCAATCGTTAACAACAATTGGTGATTTACCTAATTTAAGCGCGTAATCAACTACTGCATTAATTGTTTTATCTGAGGTCTTAGCACCACGGATAATTTCTACTAATGGCATTTTTGGCACAGGGTTGAAAAAGTGCATACCACAGAAGTTTTCTGGCTTATCTAGCGCTTGTGCTAGTAAATCAATACAAATAGTCGATGTGTTTGAAGTAAGTACAGTGCCTTCTGGCATGTTCTTTTCAAGATCAGCGAGTACTGCTTGCTTAACTTTAGGGTTTTCTACAACGGCTTCAACAATAATGTTGGCGCTTTGTAGGTCTGAATCGTTAAGTGTTGGTTTGATTTTGCTAAGAGTTGCCAACATTTTTTCCATTGGCATGTGGCCACGCTTAACTTTTGCACCTAATAACTTAGACGCTTCACCCATACCTAAATCAAGCGCATCTTGTTGGATGTCTTTCATTATAATAGGTGTGCCTTTATAAGCAGACTGGTATGCAATACCGCCGCCCATAATACCTGCACCTAATACAGCTGCTTGTTTAATTTCTACATCGCTGTGCTTAGCAAATTTACGTGCTTTACCTTTAATGTATTGGTCAGCTAGGAATATACCTGTTTGAGCTGCTGCTTCTGGTGTACGTGCTAATTTAGCAAAGTTGGCATTTTCGATTGCCATTGCTTCATCGCGAGTACAGTTTGCCGCTGCTTTAATAGTACGTACAGCCATAACCGGTGCAGGATAGTGGCCTTTGGTTTTACCCATTACCATACCTTCTGCCATAGCAAAGCTCATGCCTTGCTCAACACGGTTTAATTTAAGTGGCTGTAGTTTTACGTTACGTTTTGCTTGCCAATCTAGCTTGCCAGCAATCGCAAGTTCAAGCGTTGATACACTTGACTCTAAAAGTTTGTCAGTACTAACTACCGCGTCAAACGCACCTACTTTAAGGGCATCTGCTGCGCGATTTTCTGCGCCAGAGGTAATCCACATCATTGCGTTATCGGCGCCAATGATACGTGGTAAGCGCACTGTGCCACCGAACCCTGGCATTATGCCAAGCTTAACTTCTGGTAGGCCCATTTTAGCTGTTTCGCTTGCTATACGATAATCGGTAGCAAGTGCCCACTCACAACCACCGCCAAGTGCCATACCGTTTATAGCGGTTAGGGTTGGGAATGGTAAATCTTCGATTGCATCAAAAACGTCTGTTGCATTTTTGATCCACGTTACTAATTCTGCTTCTGGTTTAGTAAACGTTGGTAAAAATTCGAAGATATCGGCACCAATAATAAAGTGCTCTTTATCACTGGTAAAAATCATGCCTTTGATATCAGTATTAGCGGCTAATTCTTTTAATGCTGCCGCGCAATCTGAAAGAGTTTTTTGAGATAATGTGTTTACAGAACCTGCAACACAAAACTTAAACTCGGCGATGCTTTCCTTTAGGAAGCTAACTTCAAAGGAATCGCTTTTATATAACATTATTATTCTCCCTAGTTGACGAACTAAGACTGGTACGATGAGTTTGTATTTCAATCAGTGTGCTTGCTTTAAATTAAAAATGCAACGAAAAATTTAACTCGGTTACAATCGACTGGTTAAAATATAGCTGGTTTGGTGCTAAGGTGGTTGAAAAGTTTTTATTCACTACTTTAATTTTTTATTAAAGGACATTATGAAAAAATATTTATTAAGTGTTGCGGCAGCTGCATTCATTTTCCCTCTTTATTCTGCCGAGGCAAGTATCGATAACGAGGCATTTTTAGATGCCGAAAAAAAAGTAAGGTACGGAAGCTACCAAGACTTTAAAGAAGCGGTTAGTGGCTTAAATCATCCGTTGAAACCTTACGTTGAAAAAACATATTGGCAGCGCCATCCAAATATTAAGTATCAAGCAGAGATAGAAGACTATTTAAACATATATCAACATACTCCGCTTGAGTGGCCGGTACGTAAAGCATGGTTAGAGTATTTAAAAAAGAAAAATAAAAAAGCAGCTTATATTCGTAATTACCGTGAAACGTCTAATACTGGGCTTACCTGTACTTATTTAGATTTTCAGCTTGATTTGGGCGCACCTGAAAAAGCAATATTTAATCAGGTAACCGACCTATGGGCTGTGGGTAAGTCGCAGCCAAATGAGTGCGATAGTTTATTTTCACAGTGGCGTAAAAAAGGCTACATGAAAGAAGAAACCGTTTGGAAGCGCGTTACACTTGCTGCTGATGGCGGTACGCAAAGCTTACTACCTTATTTAAAAACGCTGTTACCTAAAAATGAAAGCTACTTAGCAGATTTATATTTAAAAGTACGTAAAGATCCAAGCGCTGCAGCTGGATTATATAGATATAAAAATAAGTCAGCTAAAGAAGGCCAAATAGCACTTTATGGTGTTAAGCGTTTAATATGGCGCGATAAAGAGCTTGCTTTGAAGGCGTGGGAAAAGTTAGAAAAAATATTTAAGTACAGTGATGAGGAAAAAGCGGGTGTGTATTACACTTTTGCATTGTCGCTTGCTTCAAGCGGGCATAAACAAGCGAGCTTTTGGCTAAATAAAGTGCCAAAAGAGCGACTAGACAGCAAGCTTATTCAATGGCAACTGGGCAATATGCTCAAAACCCAAGATTGGGAAGGTATCGCTGCGTTTTTTACAGGTAAAGAAAACTTAAGCCTTGGCCAACAATATTGGTTAGCTTACAGCTATGCAAAACGTGGTGAGCAACAAAAAGCCGACGACATTTGGAAAACCGTAGCGGCTAATCGTGATTATTACGGCTTTTTAGCAGCTGCGCGTTTGGGTTTACCTGTTGATTTAAATAATCAACCTTTAGCTGTTGATAAGGTACTTGTAGATAAAGTAAGGAATGCACCAGGTTATAAGCGCGCAAAAGCACTTTACGATATTGAGCGCTTTACGTCGGCGCGCCGTGAGTGGAATTATTTAACGGATACGTCTAGCGATGAAGAAAAGCTAGCAGCATCACAACTATCTACCGATTTAGGTTGGCACGACAGTACTATTTTTACTTTAGCAAAAATTAAAGCGTGGGATAACGTAGAGCAACGTTTTCCGTTTGCGTTTCAAGATGTTTTTGAGCGCTACAGTAAACGTAGCAAGATAGATGTTGCCTGGAGTATTGCTATTGCAAGGCGCGAAAGCTCTTTTGCGCCAGATGCACGCTCGCATGCTAATGCACGTGGTTTAATGCAGTTATTACCTAGTACTGCTGAGTATGTAAATAAAGGCAGTGTGACAAGTAGTCGTTTATATCAACCTAAAACAAATATTAGGTTGGGTACGAGTTACTTACAATACTTAAAAAAGAAAAACCATGGCAATGAAGTGCTGGCAACAGCTTCTTATAATGCGGGTTATCACCGTATAAAGCGTTGGTTACCTGATGACGCTATTCCGGCTGAGTTATGGGTAGAGCTTATTCCGTATCGCGAAACCCGTGATTACGTAAAAAATGTATTTGCGTACAGACAGGTTTACCATACAAGAATGGGCCGAGAAGGTAATGTATTAGCGCCGCTACTCGAAATGAAAATGGGCGGTTGAATATATGATACCAATCGACCAATAACTTAACACGATAGGTATAGGTATTAATAAGGGGGATGTTTACATGTTAAATATCCCCCTTTTTTGAGCGCTTAGTGTTTAAGTGGTAGACTCAGAGCAAGTTAAATTTAACAGATGGATTAACAATGGATAAATTAGCCGTTTTATACGCCGAACATATTGCAACACTGCAACAGCGTACTCGTACAATTTGTAATAGCGAAGGGTTAGAAGGATTAGTAATTCATTCAGGCCAAGCTAAGCGCCAGTTTTTAGATGATATGTATTATCCATTTAAAGTTAATCCACAGTTTAAAGCGTGGTTACCGGTTATTGATAATCCTCATTGCTGGATTGTGGTAAATGGCAGCGACAAACCAAAACTAATATTTTATCGTCCAGTAGATTTTTGGCATAAAGTACCAGACGAGCCTCGCGACTTTTGGGCTGAGTACTTTGATATAGAGCTATTACTTCAGCCTGATCAAGTTGAAAAGTTATTACCATACGACAAAGCTAAATACGCTTACATGGGCGAATATATTGAAGTAGCGCAAGCACTTGGTTTTAGTATTATGAACCCTGAGCCTGTACTTAACTATTTTCATTACCACCGCGCTTATAAAACGCAGTACGAACTTGAATGTTTACGCAACGCTAACCGCATTGCAGTAGATGGGCATAAAGCTGCACGCGACACATTCTTTAATGGTGGTAGCGAGTTCGATATTCAGCAAGCGTACTTAATGGCAACACGTCAAAGCGAAAATGAAATGCCGTACGGCAACATTGTTGCGCTTAACGAAAACTGCGCTATTTTGCACTACACGCACTTTGATCCAAAAGCGCCACACACTCATAACTCATTTTTAATTGATGCTGGTGCAAACTTTAATGGTTATGCTGCTGATATTACTCGTACGTATGATTTTAAAAAGCAGGGTGAGTTTGCTGAGCTTGTACAAGCTATGACAGTTCAACAAATAGAACTAGGTAAAGGTTTAAAGCCGGGTATGCTTTATGGTGACTTACATGTTGAGTGCCATAACCGTATCGCACAAATACTCAGTGACTTTAAAATTGTTAACCTACCCGCTGAGGAAATTGTTGAGCGTAAAATTACCTCTACTTTCTTCCCACATGGGCTAGGGCATCATCTTGGTTTACAAGTACATGATATGGGCGGTTTTATGAGTGACGAAAAGGGCGCACATCAACCATCGCCTGAAGGTCATCCATTTTTGCGTTGTACTCGCCTGATTGAAAAAAACCAAGTGTTTACCATTGAGCCAGGCTTATATTTTATTGATTCACTGCTTGGTGATTTAGCGCAAACCGATAATAAGCAATTTATTAATTGGGAAAAGGTTGAGTCATTTAAACCATTTGGCGGTATTCGTATTGAAGATAACATTATTGTTCACGAAGATAGCTTAGAAAATATGACACGAGATTTAGCGCTCGATTAATTCTAGTTAACACTAATTAGTTTATACACGTTAAAATACGTACATTATTTAAAGGGGCCTTTTGGCCCCCTTTTTACAAGTTTAAAATATGTCTGAATATAAATATCCCGCTGCTGACGTTTTTCATCAAGAAGAAATTAAAAAAAGTACGTTTATAGTTCACATTGCACATACCCCCGATTTAAATTCAGCTAAAGCATTTATTAAAAGCATTGAAGAAAAGTATAGCGATGCCCGTCATAACTGCTGGGCACATGTGGCAGGCAACCCCGGTGGCAGCCATGTTTATGGTTTTTCGGACGATGGTGAGCCAAATGGCACGGCAGGAAAGCCTATGTTAAATGTGCTGGTGGGCTCGGGCCTTGGCGAAATCACAGCTGTAGTCACACGTTACTTTGGTGGAATAAAATTAGGCACGGGCGGATTAGTACGTGCTTATGGTGGCTCATTAAATAATGCATTAGTAAAATTGCAAACGGTACTTAAAGTTCCCAGTGTTGAAATTACTGGGAGTAGCGAATACAGCATGCAAGGTGCTATTGAACAGTTATTAAAAACAAAGTATCAAGTGCTTAATATTGATAAGCAATTTACTGCTAATATTGAATGGCTCATTACTATAGATAGCCGCGAAGCTCAGCAAGCAATCAAAGATATTTTTGATTTAAGTCACGGCGCAGTTGAGTTAACTATTAAAGAGTAATAACCTACACAAATTGCATGTAATGCATACTGACCCTATTTAATTTGGCTGATACGACTCAGCCTGAATTTACTAATAATAAAAGCGACAAGCTAAATGCAATTTCGTACCATCATAAAAATTCTTGGCCAACTTGTTGCGCTGTTTAGTATTACCATGGTGCCTCCGGCACTGGTGTCTTTAATATATAAAGACGGTGGTGGTGTTCCTTTTGTTTTAGCATTTATCTTCAGTGTTGTTATTGGCATGATGGCTTATTACCCAAACCGCCATGAAAACGGTGACTTAAAAGCGCGTGAAGGCTTTTTAATTGTTGTTTTGTTTTGGCTGGTACTTGGGGCGTTTGCGTCCTTACCGCTCATATTTTTACAAGAACCTAATTTATCGCTCGCCGATGCGGTGTTTGAAGCATTCTCTGGCTTAACAACCACCGGCGCTACAGTACTTACCGGTATTGAGTACTTACCTAAGTCGGTGTTGTTTTATCGCCAGCAACTCCAGTGGTTTGGCGGTATGGGTATAATCGTACTCGCTGTCGCTATACTCCCCATGCTAGGTGTTGGTGGTATGCAGTTATATCGCGCTGAAATACCTGGGCCTGTAAAAGATTCCAAAATGACCCCGCGAATTGCCGATACAGCAAAGCACCTTTGGTATATTTATGTGTCGCTGACTATTGCTTGTATGCTGGCTTATTGGGCAGCAGGGATGGAGTGGTTTGATGCGATATGTCATGCATTCTCAACGGTCGCGATAGGTGGTTTTTCTACTTACGATGCTTCCATGGGGCACTTTGACAGCCCTGTAATTAACTTTATTTGTGTGTTCTTTTTAATTATTGCCGCTGTTAACTTCTCCCTGCACTACGCTGCAGTGGCGAGTCGAAACGTACAAGTTTATATCCGAGACCCTGAGTTTAAGGTGTTTTTGTGTATTCAATTAGCGCTGGTGGTTATTTGTTTTACCGTACTTTCCTCTAATGAAATATTTGCTAATGGCGATGAAACCCTCGATCAGGCATTATTTCAAGCTGTTTCTATGAGTACAACAGCAGGCTTTGCTACTGATAACTTTTCAACATGGCCTTTGTTTTTACCTATTTTACTTATATTTTCGAGCTTTATTGGTGGTTGTGCAGGCTCTACTGGTGGTGGTATGAAAGTAGTGCGCGTGTTCTTACTGTACTTGCAGGGTGTGCGTGAGCTTAATCGTTTGGTGCACCCACGGGCTATATATTCAATCAAGCTGGGTCGAAAGGCGTTGCCAGACAAAGTAGTAGAAGCCGTGTGGGGATTTTTCTCTGCGTATGCGTTGGTGTTTATTATTATTATGTTAGCGCTTATGGGCACGGGTATGGATAACATAACTGCGTTCTCAGCCACTGCGGCTTGTTTAAATAACTTAGGTCCCGGCTTGGGTGATGTAGCCTCGCATTATGGTGCTATAACCGATGGTGCTAAATGGTTACTGACCATTGCAATGGTGTTTGGTCGTTTAGAAATATTTACTTTATTAGTACTATTTACGCCTACATTTTGGCGTGGTTAAACGAGCCATTTGAATTTTAAAATACAAGTTAGTGGGAAAGGGATATGCCAACAAATTTAGAAAAGCTAAAGCATATAAGTGTAGGCAGCTTAGTCGACCTAGAAATATTAACACCTACAAGCAGTAAGCGTGTTAAAACTGAATTAGTTGGTTTACTCGATAAACAGTTTATTATTTTAAATTATCCCAATGCAAAGCGTTTACCTGTGGCGAGTGACTATTTACGTGATGGCGTAATGGTTGTTGTAAGAGCGCTTATTGAAGGTAGTGGTGGGCAAGTTATTGCGTTTCGCCAGCAAATTATGTCGGTAGCCTCTCATCCCGCTAAACTCGTGTTTATAAACTTTCCAAAGCAAGTGCAGTTATTTGCGCTACGCTCACAAACACGCATACCTACCTTATTACCTGCAAAGCTAAAACTAAGTGACGATAGGGTACTTGAAGGCCTTATTAAAGACATTTCACTCACTGGTGTAATGTTTGATATTAGAGGCGATCAGCAAGTTGAAAGTATTAAAGATATGCAATGCACTGTCGTACTTAATAGCAGTGATAAAGATTTTGAAGGTGAAATTTGCAGTGTTAAAGAGCATGCCGCAGGTGTGCACTGTGGAATTAAGCTACTAGCAAGCGAGGATGAAATGAAAGCCTTTATGAAAGAGCATTTTATAGACCCTTCTGCGCTTGAGCCTACCGTTGAATAAATAGGTTTTCGCTTATTTGCAACAAAAAGGCATTTTACGTCAGTATTTATAAAATGTTTTTTTCTCTTTCATAATTAAAATTATTATTTAAATAAAACAACTGATTACGTATTATTTTTTACAGCTTATTTTTTGTTATTAAAGCTTCCTCGTTAAAATTTATCTCAATTATTCTTTAAAATCCCTCCTTTTAAAACCGTACACTTAAAAATGTATCTTTTTATATAAACATAACTATATGTTTTTAATGACTTTAATGTCATCCCTTTAAAACGTGTTGCTAAAGGGCAACAATAACTATTCTAAAAACGCCTTCTTGTTGTACGTTTTATATTTAACTTATTGAAAATTAATAGCTTTTAAATGTTGGCATCTAAGTTGTAATAGTCTAAGTGTACTGAACGAAATCGTGATTCAAAGTGAAATACTTAATCGCACACACATAAATTTGAAGGATACATATTATGAAAAGCATTAATAAAACTTTAGCACTTATCGCTATTGCATCTTCTTCAGCCGCTTTTGCTGCAACAGATTTTGACACACTGGATGTAGACGGCAGTGGCACAATTAGCCAAGCAGAAGCATCAGTTGATGCAAAGCTAATGAGCATGTTTTCTGAGCTTGATACTGACCAAAATGGTGAGTTATCAAAAGAAGAATTTTCAGAAGCTTAATTAAAAAGTATTTATCCTGAGTTGCCAAAGACACCTAAGTAGGCAAGGGAGCTTACGAAAGAGGATAACAAGGAAGTGAAAAATTACGTTTTAAGTTAAACGAAGCAATTTTTTTGATAGAACATTGAAGGATTAAGTTATGAAACATTTAAATAAAGCATTAGCACTTATAGTACTAGCATTTTCTTCCGCTGCATTTGCAGCATCAGATTTTGACAGCCTTGATATCGATGGTAGCGGCACAATTAGCCCAAGCGAAGCGGCAGTCGATACAGATTTAATGGCTGAATTTATTGAGCTAGATACCGACGGTAGCGGCGAGCTTTCTAAAGAAGAATTCGCTAATTACTAATTAATCTTTTCAGATTAAACATTTTTCACAGTCAGGGATCTTTGAAAAGGACTTCCCATATTACTAGGAATATTATTATGAAAACATTAAATACAACACTTGCAGTTATCGTTTTAGCATCTTCATCAGCAGCATATGCCGCAGTAGATTTTGCCTCTTTTGATGCAGATGGTAACGGTGCTATTACAATGGAAGAAGCGAAGGTTAACCCTCAGCTTGTAAAGATTTTTGATGATTTGGATACTGATGGTAATGGTGAAATCTCTAAAGAAGAGTTTTCAAAAGTACAGTAATCAATATTTAAGCATACTCCATTAAAGCCGCCTTAATCAGCGGCTTTTTTGTGTATTAAATTAACTAATTAGAGTAACTAGTTAAAGGAATATAGCACTTACTTGGAATAGTTTTTCTACAACGGTAATGTGTTTTTTGTCGATTAAAAACATGATGACATGATCGCCCGACATAATAATTGTATCATCGTGAGCTATCAACACATCGTCATTACGTACTATTGCCCCAATGGTTGTACCTGCAGGAAGTTTTATGTCGGCAATCGCACGACCAACCACTTTAGATGTGTTTTCATCACCATGAGCAACCGCTTCAATGGCTTCTGCTGCGCCTTTACGCAGTGAATACACGTTAACAATATCACCACGGCGTACGTGCGTTAATAACGCTGATATAGTGGCTTGTTGTGGCGATATGGCAATATCTATTTCGCCGCCTTGTACCAAATCAACGTAAGCTCCACGTTGAATAAGTACCATGGTTTTTTGTGCGCCCATACGTTTTGCAAGCATGGCCGACATAATGTTTGCTTCATCGTCGTTGGTTACGGCAATAAATACATCGACTTGTTCAATATGCTCTTCTGAGAGCAGTTCTTGATCAGATGCGTCACCACAAAAAACGACCGTGTTATCGAGCATTTCTGAGAGTTGCTCGGCACGTTCTTTACTGCGTTCAATTAGTTTAACGGTGTGATTTTTTTCAAGTGAGCGGGCAAGGCCTGCTCCAATGTTACCGCCACCAGCTATCATAATTTTTTTGTACGAACGCTCAAGTTTTTGTAGCTCGTTCATTACTGCGCGTATATGTTTTGTAGCGGCAATAAAGAATACTTCGTCATCGGCTTCAATAACGGTGGTACCCAGTGGTTTTATTGCTTTACCTTGACGATAAATAGCAGCAACACGAGTCTCTACATTAGGAATATGTTCTTTAAGTGCAGATAACGCATAACCTACTAATAAACCCCCATAGTAAGCTTTTACGGCTACTAACGAGAGCATGCCATCAGCAAACTGCAATACTTGCAGAGCACCAGGGTAGTCAATTAGACGGCGAATATACTTAGTGACCAGTGCTTCGGGAGCAATGTAATGGTCGATAGGTAAATCATCGTTTTGAAATAGTTTTTCACGGTATTTTAAATATTGCTCCGAGCGAATACGGGCAATTTTAGTGGGCGTTTTAAAAATACTGTACGCCACTTGGCATGCAACCATGTTCACTTCATCTGAACTGGTTACCGCTATAATCATATCGGCATCTTCAGCGCCTGCACGGCGTAATACATCAGGATGCGCACTGTGGCCCATAACCCCTTGTAAGTCGTACTTATCTTGAAGTTCACGTAATCGGTTACCGTCTATATCAACAACGGTAATTTCGTTTTGTTCGCCAACTAAGTTTTCAGCAAGCGTAGCACCAACTTGCCCGGCACCGAGTATAATTATTTTCATTATTTACCCGTGGTATTGATCATAATTTAATTAAAAAAATAGCCATTTAATGTTACATAAATGGCTAACTATTTAGTGTACGGCTATTAGGCTTTTTTAACTAGCTTAGCGTAATAAAATCCATCACTTTCACCGGGCAGTAACTGCAAACCAGGAGTTGTTACGGTATCATTTTCGTGTAGAGGTATATGTTCTACATCATCGTTATTAGCTAAAAACTTAGCAACTTGCTGTTGGTTTTCTTGTGGAAGAACCGAACACGTAGCATATACCAATGTGCCACCTGGTTTTAACAGTGGCCAAATGCTATCAAGAATATCGTTTTGTAACTTAGATAAGTCTTCGATATCTGATGCGCGACGTAACCATTTTATATCAGGGTGACGGCGAATTACGCCAGTGGCTGAACAAGGCACATCAAGCAAAATACGATCAAATAATTTTTCGTCCCACCAAGTATGTGGTTGTGAGGCATCGCCACATTGAAGGTCTGCACCTAAGCCAATACGCGTTAAGTTTTGTTTAACGCGTTCAAGGCGAGTTGAGTCGCTATCAAGTGCAAGTACATCAGCATCAGCAAGCTCTAATATATGACACGTTTTTCCGCCAGGTGCTGCACAGGCATCTAAAATATAGTCATCTGCTTTAGGTTCTAAAAAGCGGGCTGCCAACTGTGCTGCAGCATCTTGTACTGAACATGCACCTGTATCAAACTCAGGCAACGAAAATACATCACGTGGTTTGGCAAGCTTAATCCCATCAATAAAGTCAGGGTTTAAGGTGTGTTCAATATCATTAGCGCTAAGCATGTCGCTGTACTCTTGCGTGCTAAATTGTGCTTGATTTACACGAAGCCACATTGGTGCTTGTTGCTGGTTTTCTTCAAGTAGTGCTTCCCAGCTATCTGGGTAGGCTGTTTGCACCTGTTTAATAAACCAATTTGGATGGTTGTATAAACATACCGGAATAAGCTTCGCTTTTTCTTCAAGCTCTGCTTGTTGGCGCTGAAAACTACGTAAAATGGCGTTTATCAGCCCTTTTAATCCTAAAGCGCGCAGTTGAGCCAGTGCGTTTACAGTTTCTGAAATTGCAGCATGTGGTGGTACGCGCATATGCTGCAGTTGATAAATACCTACGTATAATAAAAACTGAAATATTCTACGTTTACCTTTTAATGGCTGCTCTACTAAGTGTTGGCAGTAATTTTCAAGGCTCGGTAAGTAGCGTAAAACGCCATAACAAATTTGCTGTAGCAACGCTTTATCTTTAGGCGGCAAGCCTTGGCTTGCAAATGGAAGTTCTTGATTAAGCGATGCGCCTTTATCAACTACGTTATATAAAGTTTCAGCGGCCAGCGCTCGTACGTTTGGAACATTACTCATTGTTTTCGCCTAATATTGTGCCAGGGGTAACCCAGTCACTACGACCATTTAAAAAGTCGTTAATTGCCATTGGTTTTTTACCTTGCGGCTGTAATTGCGTAATACATAAAGCGTGTTCGCCACACGCCACTACTACGCCATTTTTGTCGCTTGATAAAATTTGCCCAGGATCACCTGATTGCAGCACAACCTGCGCTTGATAAATCTTTACTGTTTGCCCACCCATTTGGGTAAAGCACACTGGCCATGGATTAAAAGAGCGAATGTTTCGCTCAATTTGCAGTGCACTCATTGACCAATCGATATTAGCTTCCTCTTTAGAAAGCTTTTTAGCGTAGTTAGCAAGTTCATCATTTTGAGGTTCAGGGGTGATCTCGCCATTAGCTAATTTATTAATGGTTTCAATTAACGCGTCTGGACCTAGCTCAGCAAGCTTTGTATATAAACTAGCGCTAGTTTCTGTCGTGCTAATAGGGCAGCGACTTATATGTAACATATCGCCGGTATCTAGCCCTTCATCCATTTGCATTATTGTTACGCCGGTTTGCTCATCACCTGCCCAAATTGCGCGTTGAATAGGTGCAGCGCCGCGCCAGCGCGGTAATATAGAGCCATGCACATTTAAACAACCCAAACGTGGGGCTTCTAATATAGCTTTAGGTAAGATTAAGCCATACGCTACAACAATCATAATGTCGGCATTTAAGCTTGTTAGCTCTGCTAGTGCTTCATCATTTTTTAATGACTGTGGCTGAAAAACCGGTAAGTTGTGCTCAAGCGCTAGCGCTTTCACTTCACTGGCTTTTAATTTTTTACCACGACCTGCAGGGCGATCTGGCTGGCTATATACACCCACTATTTGGTGTTCGCTTTGTATCAGCGCTTGTAAATGACGTGCTGCAAAGTCCGGCGTACCGGCAAATATAATGCGTAATGGTTGAGTCACTGAGTTTTCCTAAGGTACTTATTACTAATCTGCAAATTTAGCTTCTTTTTCAAGCTTTTTACGAATACGTTGGCGCTTTAATGGAGATAAGTAATCAATGAACAGCTTACCTTGAAGGTGATCTAGTTCGTGTTGAATACAAATAGCCAGTAATTCATCTGCATCTAGTACAAATTCTTCACCGTTTTCGTTAAGTGCAGCGACTGTTACTGTTTCAGCGCGGTCTACTTTTGCATACGAGTTAGGTACTGATAAACAGCCTTCTTCGCTAACGGTAGAGCCGTCTTTTTTAATGATTTGTGGATTAATTAATACCAGTGGCTCATCGCGCTCTTCTGATACATCAATAACAACGATTCGTTGATGAATATCTACTTGCGTGGCCGCAAGTCCAATGCCATTTTCATCGTACATTGTCTCTAGCATGTCTTTTACAATTTGGCGTACTGTGTCGTCAACTTGTGCAACATCTTTTGCTGTAGTACGTAAACGCTCATCTGGAAATCTTAAAACTTCTAACCTAGCCATAGTTACCTTTTTCACTTGTGCTTAATTTAGGGTATTGTATGCTCTTATTTTAGCCATTCGCGTTCACCTTTAACAGGTTTTGGGCAATAATAATGAAAAAACAATACAAGGAAGCTCAATGAAATCTCCATTACTTGCAATCATGCTTACGTTAAGTGCTGCGTTCCCCGCAATTGCTGACGTGCTTAAAATAAAAAAAGATGCACCAAAACAGTATGTTGTAAAAAAAGGCGATACACTTTGGGATATTTCTGGCATCTATTTAGATGAGCCTTGGCTATGGCCTGAACTTTGGCAAATGAATCCACAAATTGACAACCCGCACCTAATTTACCCCGGTGATGCATTAGCGCTGATATACGATGCAGATGGAAACCCACGTTTAGTGATTAATAAAGGATATAGAAAGCTATCTCCTCAGGGTCGTATTACACCAAAAGGGCGTAATGCTATTACTACTTTGCCGCTTGAAATGATCAAACCGTATATCAGTTACGAGCAAGCAATGAACAGTGACGATATTAAAGGCAAACCTTATATTTTAGGTGCTAACGAAAATACTAAAACACAAACGTTAGGCCATATTTTATATGTTAAAGGCGACTTACAAGTACATAAGGCATATGCCATTTACCATAAAGGTGATCCTTACACTGATTTAACCGGTGAAGTGTTAGCAACGCGTGCATCTTACGTGGGTATCGCACGTGCGTTTAGAGCGGGTGATGAACATAATGGCGTGCCTTCGTCATTACGTGTTGAGTCTGTTAAACGAGAAATTCAGCAAGGCGATTTTTTAATGCCGGCAATGGAAGGTCAAATGCTTCCTGCGTACTTTAATATTCACCGTCCTTCTGAGCCTGTAACAGGGAATATTATTGCTTCCCCACGACACGTTAGAGAATTCAGCACAATGGATGTTGTAGTGCTAAACTTAGGCAGTGAACAAAATATAGAAGAAGGTCATGTATTAGATCTAGAACGTCAATCGCCAACGGTTATTGATGGCCCTCGTGGCCCTCGTTACCCAGAAGATTCTAGTAAATACGAGAAGCTTTTATCTGATGCAAGCCAATTATTTGGTGGTGAGTCTGACGAAGAAAATACAACGTGGACTATGCCTAAAGAAAAAGTTGGCGAGCTAATTGTCTTTAAAGTGTATGACAAAGTAAGTTATGCATTAATAACTAAAAACCAGCACCCAATTCGCATTGGAGATATTGCAGTTATTCATTAAGAAGTAGCGAGTCGGTGCTCTAGGAGAGAGCATGGATCAGTCATCTGGCAAGCTAGCCCACTGGCTTGCCTTTTATATGTGTAAAGGGTTGGGTATAAAAACCCTTTTAGCATTATCTACACATTATTCCCTTGGGTCGTTATTCGACTTACCCCATGACAAGCTTTTAAAGCTTGGATTAACTGCTAATCAAGCGAGTAATTTACTCAACACCAATTGGCAACAAGTCAGCCATTATGAGCAACTAATTACGCTGCACAACATTACGGTTGTCTGTATTTTTGATGCGCTTTATCCAGAAGATCTCCGGCAGATTGCCAGCGCGCCTTTATTACTATTTTGTAGAGGTGATGTCTCGTTATTATCTACGCCGCAAATTGCAATAGTAGGAAGTCGTAATGCGACACCCACCGGACTTGAAATAGCATCAGAATTTGCATACGAATTAACTTTGGCTGGTATTACAGTTACCTCAGGTATGGCAAGAGGGATAGATGGTGCTGCGCACAAAGGCTCTCTTGCTGGTACGGGTAAAACCATTGCTGTGCTCGGTACTGGGGTTGATATTTACTATCCCAAACGCCATAAACTATTAACAGACCAAGTTTTAGAAAGCGGCCTGCTGGTGAGTGAGTTTTTACCCGGAACAGCTGCTAATGCACATAATTTTCCGCGTCGTAATCGTATTATTTCTGGGTTATCGTTGGGAGTGCTTATTGTTGAGGCTGAAATTAAAAGCGGTTCGTTAATAACAGTACGTTATGCGCTTGAGCAAAATAAAGAGGTGTTTGCAGTACCGGGTTCTATCAAAAACCCGTTAGCGCAGGCAAGTCACTTTTTAATAAAGCAAGGCGCTAAGCTAGTAGAAAACGTAGCCGACATTCTTGATGAGGTGAGTTTTACTTACGACAATAATGTATGTAACAAAGAGCAGCCTATTCAGGCAAATTCTCAATGCGAGGTTCTAAATAGTATTGGCTTTGAAGTAACCAGCGTAGATGACATTGTGCGTCGTGCGCAGTGGCCAATAGACAAAGTGCTCGCTAGGTTGCTCGATTTAGAATTAGACGATCAGATTGAGCGAGTGTTAGATGGTTATATTAAGCTAAGCGCAGGAAGGTAATATGTTTGATATTCTTTTATATCTTTTTGAAAATTACATTCATAGCGAAGCGGATATATTTGCAGAGCAAAATGAATTAACCGATGAGCTACTGCGCGCGGGCTTTAATAAGCCTGAGATATTTAAAGCACTCGATTGGTTAGAGCAACTCGCCGATTTACAACACAGTGACGAGTCTCCTTATCTTATTACTAACCCTAAAGATGCTGTGCGTATATTTACCGATAGTGAATGCCAAAGGCTCAGTGCTGAGTGTCGTGGCTTTTTAATGTTTATTGAGCAAATAGGCGTAATTAACAATGTAACTCGTGAGATGGTAATGGACTGTTTAGCCTCACTAGATAAACCAACCATAAGCCTAGAAGATTTAAAATGGATTGTACTTATGATTTTGTTTAATGTTCCTGGCTCTGAAGAGGCATATGAGCAAATGGAAGATTTGATTTTTGATGAACCCAGCGAACTTCTTCATTAGAGATAATTATCTTAATTGTACTCAAATTACTTAAACGGATAAGCACGGCATTGCTTGTATCTTTAAGTGGTTTGGGTATATTAGGCGAAAATTCACTAACCTATTAGGATCACCATGAGTAAAATCGACCATTCGCTTTTCTCGGCGAACAAGCACGCCCTCGAAAAAGAATACGAGATATGCCCACAGTGTGGTTCAGAGTTAGTGATCCGCAATAGTAAATCAGGCCCTTTTTTAGGATGCGCAAGTTATCCCCAATGCGACTTTATTAGGCCGTTGGCACATCACGATAGTAACGAAATTAAAGTTCTTGAAGATTCAGCATGTCCTGAGTGCAGCAAACCACTGGTGGTTAAAAATGGGCGCTACGGTATGTTTATTGGGTGTACGGGATATCCAGAGTGCCATTACATTGCTAACGAAAATGAAGAAAAACAAAGCGAAGACACTTTGCCAAGTTGCCCTAAATGCAAAAAAGGTCATTTAGTCGCGCGCAGTAATAAGTTTGGTAAAGTATTTTATTCTTGTGATTGCTATCCAAGTTGTAAATACACACTTAATAATAAACCGGTTGAACACCCGTGTCCTGAATGTAACTGGCCTATCGTCATAGAGAGAAATATGGCAAACGGCACATTATTGCAATGCCCACAAAAAAGCTGCATGCATAAGCTCACCCCAACTGAATAACGTTTAATTATATCTGGAGACTACTTTGTCAGACCTTTCAAATACGCCCACTGCAATAACATGCTTAACGCAAGGCGAAGTTATTTTATACCCAACAGAAGCTGTATATGGTTTAGGTTGTGATCCAGATAATCAACAAGCCGTTGAGGCACTATTAGCTATTAAGCAGCGCCCGGTTGAAAAAGGGCTTATTTTAATTGCTGATAACTACGGGCAATTATTAAAATACGTAGATGATGCAAAAATACCAATGGATAAACGCGCTGATATTTTTTCGAGTTGGCCTGCTGCAATTACATGGGTTATGCCTGCATCTAAAAATACGCCTAAATGGCTCACAGGGCAGTTTGATACCATTGCAGTAAGAGTAACAAACCATCCAACAGTAAAACGTTTGTGCCAAGAGTTTGGTAAGCCACTAGTATCAACCAGTGCAAACTTAACCGGTCAAGAAACAGTAATTAGTATTGAGCAAGCCAAAGCGCAATTTGCAGAACAAGTTGGCTTTTACGTTGACGAGCCGTTAGGTGGTAATACTCAACCAAGCACAATAAAAGACGCCATGACTGGCAAAATATTTAGAGGTTAATATGCAAAGCGAATTATTAGATCAAGTAAAAGCATACTTTATGGCTTTGCAAGACACTATTTGCCAAGGTTTGGAGGCTGCAGATGGCAGTGCTAAATTTATAGAAGATAACTGGCAGCGAGCAGAAGGTGGTGGTGGTCGCACACGTGTAACCACAAATGGTACTGTAATAGAGCAAGGCGGAGTTAATTACTCACACGTATTTGGCGCTTCAATGCCAGGTTCGGCAACAGCACATAGACCAGAGCTTGCAGGGCGCAGCTTTCATGCGTGTGGTGTGTCGTTAGTTATTCACCCTAAAAACCCTCATGTACCAACAAGTCATGCCAATGTGCGCTTTTTTATAGCCGAAAAAGAAGGCGAAGAGCCAATATGGTGGTTTGGTGGCGGGTTTGATCTCACTCCTTTTTATCCAGTATTAGAAGACGTACAACATTGGCATCAAGTTGCTCACGACATTTGTGCGCCTTTTGGCAGCGACGTTTATCCAAAATACAAAACCTGGTGCGACGAGTACTTTTATTTAAAGCACAGAGATGAGACTCGCGGAGTAGGCGGTTTGTTTTTTGACGATTTAAACGAACTTGGTTTTGAGCAAAGCTTTGCGTTTATGCAATCGGTGGGTAATGGCTTTTTAGATGCTTATTTACCTATTATTGAACGTCGTAAAAATGACGAATACACAGAGCAACAACGTGATTTTCAGCTTTATCGTCGCGGACGTTATGTCGAGTTTAATTTAGTATGGGATAGAGGCACTTTATTTGGATTACAAAGTGGCGGGCGCACTGAGTCTATATTAATGTCTATGCCACCACTTGCACGCTGGGAATATAACTATAAACCAGAGCCAAGTAGCCCAGAAGCTAACCTATATCAGTATTACTTACGCCCGCAAGAGTGGTTAACTAGTCAACCAAGTGAGTTGATAGCCAGAGAGTGGCAACTATAACAATTACACAGTAATCAAAAAGGCGCTAATTAGCTGTCTCTTGATCACAAGTCTGGCTCAAGAGATTTTGCTAAATCGTAGCCTTCCAGGATGGCTTGTAACTTAAGCCATCCTTGC
>NZ_WTKY01000024.1:0-49482 GCF_011378815.1 Pseudoalteromonas sp. 31A1
TGATATCTCTGCGGAGTGGTAGTTCAGTTGGTTAGAATACCGGCCTGTCACGCCGGGGGTCGCGGGTTCGAGTCCCGTCCACTCCGCCATTTGATATCATGATTAAAATTAGTAAGTGCATTACCCCATGCACATACCACTGCGGAGTGGTAGTTCAGTTGGTTAGAATACCGGCCTGTCACGCCGGGGGTCGCGGGTTCGAGTCCCGTCCACTCCGCCACTTGTTATTTCCTCAATAACAAGTTTATGTTTAAAAAACACTAAAAACACTAAAAACACTAAAAACACTAAAAACACTAAAAACACTCAAAACACTCAAAACACTCAAAACACTCAAAACACTCAAAGCACTCAAAAAATTAACTTTCTTCCTGCATACTGCTTTTGATATTGATTTGTATTACCATTTGCTTTAATTTGTTTTAATACTATAAAAATTATGGCTTTCTATGTCTGCACCACAGGCCTATCAACGCAACAAATCTGATTTTGATATTTTAGTTGTTGAAGACGATACATTACTTAATGATCAAATTACTGAATTACTAGCCAACCAAGGATACTCTGTTACACAGTGTTTTGATGGTAATCAAGCGCTTGATTTAGCGGTTGCTCAACGTTTTAGTCTTATTTTATTAGATGTTATGTTGCCGGGCAAAGACGGTTTAGCAGTACTTAATATTTTACGTAGTTGTAATAACATCCCTGTAATAATTGTATCGGCAAAACATGCTGAAGAAGAGCGCATTCTAGGTCTATCAGCTGGTGCAGATGATTACTTAGCAAAACCGTTTAATAGCCAAGAATTATTACTACGCGTAGATTCAGTACTAAGGCGCGTTTTTAAACAAGACACAAATACCCCTTACATTGCTAATATTGATGGACTTGAAATAGATAGCCTACACCAGCAAGTTTTTCTGCATTGTGAGCTATTAGCTTTTACGCCTATTGAGTTTGCCTTGCTGCAAATTTTAATGAAAAACCAAGAACAAATACTGTTAAAACCTTTTTTATATCAAGTGGCGCTTAACAAGCGTTTCAGTCAGTACGATCGTAGTTTAGATATGCATATGAGTCGTATACGAAAAAAATTAAATAACGCCGGCTGGGATGGCAGCCGTTTACACACTGTGCATGGGCAAGGGTACTGTATTAAATGACACGACGTTTATTTTGGAAGCTGTGCTTAATTATTGGTACTGGTGTTGTTGCGATGTTTTATTTAATTAATGTCGCGGTTAATCATTTTGAAAATGATATGAGCATGCTAAGTGATTCAAGTCGAGAAGAGTTAATTAATTGGCAAAAAAAGGCTGAGGTTATATTTGATCAAGGCGATATGAGCGAACTTGAGCGTTGGGTTGATGATTTACAACAACAAGAGAGTATTTGGGCTGTAATTGCTAAAGCCAATGTGATTGAGTTAGCAGGTAATCGCTCTCATCGTTATGAGTATACAGGGTATAACTTGGGGCGAAGTATTGATTGGAAAATCCATCTGTATTTTGAGCATGCACCCGTTATGCAATTACCCTTTAAAGATGGTGCAACTAGCCTTGTTGTGCAGTTGCCGCAAAGAATGCACCCAGGATCACTTTGGAATTTAACACGTTTGTCGTTACAAGTTTTATTGCCAATGCTGATATTGGTGTGTTTATCGATTGTGTTATATCGTCATATTATGCACCCTATTAAAGAACTCGACTTAGCAAGTAGGGCATTTAGCAAAGGAGACTTTAGTGTCAGAGTTCGGGAGCAGTTGGGCTCACGCAATGATGAACTATCTCAGCTAGCTGAAACATTTGATTTAATGGCAGAGCGGATCAGTGATCAAATTATGCATCAACGTGTATTATTAACTGATTTGTCTCACGAGTTGAGAACACCTTTAACACGTTTAGATATAGCAACTGACAATTTACTCACTCACAGGGAAAAGGGTGTAGAAGACACGCAAATCAAATTAGAGCGTATTCACAAAGAGTCACAGCATATCCGTAAGTTAGTGGATGACACACTTACGTTATCCTGGTTAGATAACGAGTCACCTCAGTTGCGCATCGAATCTTTGGATTTAGTCGATTTACTCGAAATCCTCATTGAAGATGGGCGTTTTGAGTACCCAGATAAACTTATTTCTGCTGACTTACCTAATCAAGCCCATATTGAAAACAGTAATCACAGAGCTTTAGGTCAAGCACTGGAGAATATACTTAGAAATGCACTACGTTACACACCCATTAATAAAAAAGTACGGATTAGCCTCATTGATTATAAACATGAATATAAAATTATTATTGCAGATCAAGGTCCAGGAGTACCTAAAGAGCATTTAAATACTATTTTTAGACCTTTTTTCCGGATTGATTCAGCTCGCTCATGCAACAGTGATAGCTTTGGTTTAGGGCTTGCTTTAGCACAAAGGCAATTACATGCGATTGCTGCAACAGTATGTGCTAAAAATGATACTGCAGGTGGTTTAGTAATGACTGTAACGGTTCCTAAAGGTGTATAAATTACATTTCATATTGTGTGCTTGTAAAACTGAGCAACGCTTTCTCGTCCTGTTCACGCCCTTACTTACATATTTTTAGGCAACTAAAGTAGGTTGCACCTAACGCGTCTTTGTATATGTCCTAAATGTAACAAATGTAAAGTTGCTATGCTTTTCATTAAAAGAAAATGATAATCCTTCTTATTTGCAATTAAGAAGGAACGTCCCCCTTGAAAAAATTAGCCTTAATGAGTGCCATTTGTGCATCATTTAGTTCACCTATATACGCGCAAGAACTTACTAAAAGTACAGCGTCTGTTGAAAAAATATCTGTAGTTGGTTCTGCAACTAATTTGAGTATTACAGCTGAAGAAATAGAACAATATCAAGCAAGTGATCTGGCTGACATTTTTCGACATTCACCTTCTGTTAGCGTGGGCGGCTCGGTAGGCGTTGCACAAAAGATCTATATTCGTGGTGTTGAAGATTCTTTATTAAATATAACGGTTGATGGTGCACAGCAAACATCAACGTTATTTCATCATATTGGTCGTGTAACAATAGATCCTGACCTATTACAGCAAATAGATGTGCAAGCAGGTGCCGGCGAAGCAACAAGTGGTCCTGGTGCGATTGGCGGCTCTATCCGCTTTAAAACTAAAGACGCGCAAGACTTACTTAATCAAGGTGAACAATTTGGTGGACGTGTTAAAGCAAGTTACTTTTCAAATGACGGTACGCGTTTAAGCACTAGTGTATACGGTAAATTAAGTGATACATGGGGCGTACTAGGATATTTCAGTACTGTGAATCGCGAGAACATGGAAGATGGTGATGGCGATACTATTTATGGTACGGCCGCCGATCAAGATATGATGTTTATTAAAGCCAGTGGTGAGTTAGCAGATAATCATCATTTGTCGGTAAGTATTGAAAAACGCGACGAAGAAGGGGATTTTTCAGCACGCCCTAACTGGGCGGTACAAGAGGGTGATGCTTTGTACCCAAGTGAAGCAGAGCGAGAGACTTACGTTGCTAATTATATATTTTCTCACAATAACTTATTGTATTTAGAGGCGACAGCATACAAAACCGAATCATCTTTTAATGGCGGCCGATTTGCTTGGCTTGCTGACATTGACACATATGGCTTAGATATTCGTAATACAAGTATTATTGATGAACATAAATTTGTTTATGGCATTGATTATAGAAACGATGAAGTATCGAGTGGGTCTGCAGCTGGTGCAAAAGAAAATTCAGAACAAGGCAGTGTACTGGGTGTTTATGCACAAGGTTATAGTGATATTACTCCACAACTTTTACTGAGTTATGGGGTGCGTTTTGATAGTTATAAGTTTAAACAAGACATCCTATTAGATGAATATTATGGGACTGCAATTACAGAAAGCGCATCGAGTTTAGACGACAATGAAGTGAGCTTTAATATCGGTTTAGCATACGATATTAATGATGCTTGGACAGTAGGGCTTGGGTATGCTGAAGCCGCGCGTGGTAAACAAATAGGGGATGGCTTTACCATTGATGGATATTTATATGACGGTTCAGATATTCCAGTAGCGGATGAAAGTTTAGTACCTGAGACCGTAGCTAATATTGAAGCATCCATAACGTACACTAATGAAAATTTATCCGCTAAGGCAAGTATTTATAATTCGTCTTTAGATGATGTGATATTTGAAGGGTATGAAGGAAACTCGGTTTATAACAATATAGGCACGTTAGAGACTAAAGGGTTTGAGTTTGACCTAGCATATCGTTTAAATTCATTTGATTTCTTCATTGGATTTTCAGCTACTGATACAGAGCTTGACCCACGTGATGGGTTGTACAGTGTAAGTTATGATGCAATTGATATTAATGGCTATGAGTTTGTCGGTTTAGGTAATAGCAGAGGCAATACATGGGTTGCCGGCGTTGATTACGACATTAACACCGATGCAAAGGTTGGTTTTAGTGTAATTAAAGTCGATTCACTCGATATTAATACTCTTCATCAAGCTGTTGACCTTGGTTGGACCGATTCTTTATATACCCTAAATAAACCAAGCTATACCACTGTTGATTTATATGGGCAGTGGAATGTGACAAATGCATTATTATTTAATGTTGCTGTTACTAACTTATTTAATGAGTTATATATCGATCATTCAAGTGTGGGTGATTACAGTGAAGTATTTGACACTGTTGTTGGTCCATACGAATCTGGGCGCGATATTCGCTTATCGATTTCTTATCAGTTTTAAGAATAAGTAACTTATTTTATGTTCTTAAAATTGTTTAAAAAGTGGGTCTTTTGGGCTCACTTAATTATAGGTTTAATCGCCGGTTTATTTATTTTTAGCATGTCGTTCACGGGTTTTTTATTAACCTATGAGCGACAGATTGTTGAGCTAGATGAAATGCGATTTACTGTAAAAAGCACCTATGCTCAACAGCGGCTATCGACTGATGATGTTGTAGATATTTTGCAAGAATCGCATCCGAGTCAATCACATATTTATATTCGTTGGGTAAATCGAGAAGGGGCTGCTATTCCTGCCTGGGCGGGAAAACATAGCTACTTATTACACCCTTATACGGGAGATGTTATTCGTGAAGGAGAGGGGATAGCGGCTGGTTTTTTTCACGTTGTAACTGATATACATCGTTATTTATTACTGCATGGCGCTTCACAAGTGATTGGCAAAAATATAAATGGCTACGCTAATCTATTTTTTATCTTTTTATTACTATCGGGTGCTTATCTGTGGTTACCAAAGCGATTTAATCGCTCTGCATTAAAAGGATATTTATTACTAGCAAAGAGTTACAAATCATCACATCATCGAAATAGGCAGTGGCATTTAGTTTTTGGAATTTGGTGTTTACCGGTTTTACTCGTTTTGTCATTAACGGCTACTTTGTTTCATTTTGACTGGGCGAATAAAGCGTTATATGGCGCGTTTGGGCAAAACGTACCGGAGCGAGAAAAGCATCTACCAGTATTAGATTTATCGGCTGATAAAGTACCTTACGATGCTCTATTCCAACAAGCTCAAATACATGCAATTAATAATGGTGCCGCTGATTGGTATTCAATGTGGTTAGAATTAGGTGACAAAAAACACGAAGCACGTTTTTATATTGATACCAGTATTGGGAATCGTCAAGAATATGCGTATTCATTATTTTTAGATACTCACACGGGCGACGTAACTAAAACGTTTAAAAAATCGGATTGGACGCGAGGCGATCAAGCATGGGGAACATCTCGATTTTTACATACCGGTGAATACTTTGGTTTTTTAGGGCAAACATTAGCTGGTTTGGCATCATTGTTCGCATGTTTTTTAGTGTATACAGGCATAGTTTTAGCATGGAAGCGATTGATAAATAAGCGCTAATTTACACTTGTCGACGAGTATTTGATTGCTTGATATGTGCGATTTGATATATAACAATTTATTTTACACAAAAAAGCCAGCGCATTAGGCGCTGGCTTTTAGTATTCAAATGCTTACTTAGTTAATTAAGCCGCATCAGCTTCTTTTTTAACGCTATTACGCGCGGCTTTGCCTGCAAGTAAGTCAGCTGGGTCAAAGTCATCAACGTTAATAACATCTAAACGAGATTGCTCAACAGCAGCTAGTTTATCAGCCTCTGCTTGGCTTAATATGCCTGCTTCAAGCCCCATTTGCGCTACTTTATCAAGCTGGAAGAATGGCAGTTTAAGGCCTTTTTCTTTACATACTCTTTCAAATAATGGCTCAACAGCAAGTACGTCTTTAAGCGTTTGCTCTTGACGACCTACAAGGTTAAGCGGCTCATTTGTTAAGTATACATAGCTTGCTAAACGGTTACGCGTTTCGCTAGGTACTTGTAGTAGTTGCGCAAGTTTATGCTCAAGTTGGTCAGTTGGTTTACGAACCGGGCGACCAAACGGGAATAACAATACTTTTAACACGGCGCGTAGTGGAGCCGAAGGCATGTTATTAATTAAATCAGCAAGTGCACGTTGGCAATGGTAAAGGTGATCTTGGCAACTCCATTTTACTAGCGCAAAATCTTCTTTTTTACGGCCTTCATCGTTGTAACGCTTAAGCGTTGCAGACACTAAGTATAAGTAACTAAGTAAGTCACCTAAACGTGCTGAAATACGTTCTTTACGTTTTAGTGAACCACCAAATACTGCCATGCTAATGTCAGACATAAGAGCAAGTGATGCACTAAAGCGTGACGCTATACGGTAAAATTCAGCTGTTTCGTCGTTGTACGGCACACTTGTAAAACGAGCACCTGTAAGTGCAAGCCACTTAGTACGTACAAGGTTCGACATAGTAAAACCAATGTGACCCATTAGCGCTTTATCAAATACATTAAGCGCTTCTTCGCGGTCTTCTATTTCACATGCACCAAGCTCTGTTAGTACAAATGGATGACAGCGAATTGCACCTTGACCATAAATAATCATATTACGGGTCAAGATGTTTGCACCTTCAACGGTAATGGCAATAGGTGCACCTTGATAGCCACGACCTAAATAGTTATTTGGCCCAAGCATGATGCCCTTACCGCCGAGTACATCCATCGCATGAATAGTTGCATCACGCATTTGCTCTGTAAGGTGGTATTTAATAATGGCAGAAACAACCGATGGCTTTTCGCCTAAATCAACCGCACCCGTAGACATACTAACCGCAGCATCAGAGCTGTAAGCGTAACCAGCTAATTTAGCTAGTGACTCTTCAACACCTTCCATTTTACCAATAGGTAAACGGAACTGACGACGAATGCGGCTATACGCACCTGTCGCAATGGCAATCATTTTAATGCCACCGGCAGAGTTTGACGGCAATGTGATTGCACGACCAACCGATAAACATTCAACCAACATGCGCCAGCCTTGACCGGCCATATCTGGGCCACCAATAATGTAATCAAGTGGTACGAAAATATCTTTACCGCGAGTTGGACCATTTTGAAATGGTACGTTAAGCGGGAAATGTCGACGACCAATTTCAACTCCAGGAGTATCCGTTGGAATAAGTGCACAGGTAATGCCTGGCTCTTTATTGTCGCCAATTAAGCCATCTGGATCTTGTAATTTAAACGCAAGTCCAAGTACGGTAGCAACTGGGGCAAGTGTAATGTAACGCTTATTCCACGTTAAACTAACACCCACTACTTCTTCACCATTCCATTGCCCTTTACATACCACACCGTAGTCTGGAATTGAGCTTGCATCAGAACCCGCTTCTGGCGACGTTAATGCAAAACATGGAATTTCTTGACCGCTCGCTAGGCGCGGTAAGTAATGATCTTTTTGTTCTTTTGTACCATAGTGTTGTAATAATTCACCTGGGCCTAAAGAGTTCGGTACACCAACAATTGACGAAAGTAATGTTGATTTACTTGTTAGTTTTTGAAGTACACATGACTGTGCAAATGCAGAAAACTCTAAACCGCCGTATTCTTTTTTGATGATCATGGCAAAGAATTTATTATCTTTTAGATATTGCCATACATCTTGAGGAAGGTCGGTTAACTCGTGCGTTGCTTCCCAATCGTCCAACATGCTACATACTACTTCAACAGGGCCATCAACAAAGGCTTGCTCTTCAATAGTAAGTTTAGGAACTGGGTATTGGTGAAGTTTTTTCCAATCTGGGTTACCGCAAAATAAGTCAGCTTCCCACCACGTCGTACCGGCATCAATAGCTGATTTTTCAGTATCAGACATGCTTGGCGTTACTTTTTTAAACGTAGCAAAAATAGGCTTGATGATATATTGCTGACGAAGGCCAGTAACAGAAAGAGGAACCGCGATGATCAAAAAGATCAACCAGCTAATTAAACCAAAAGCACCTGCAAAGGTACCAATTAATAAAGTTATAGCCGAAACACCAAGTGCTGTGTTCCAACTTGCTCTGTGGTAAACCGCAGTGCAAAGCAACGCGATTAGAACCAGTGTAAATATGAGTGTCATTTTTATTCCTTAATAGAGGTCAGACCACCTCACTTAGAGTAGCGCTAGTAACAGTAATTTTCAAGTACATAACGATGTTAAATTGTAGTAGAAAGTAACTTAAATACGATATTTAATTACCCGACAGAGGAACGCACAATAACTATCGTATAGCCAAAGCATTAACCGTAAGTAGTGTTAACGTAAAAATAAATAAATCTAATAGCAAAATGACACTTTTTAAGTAAGTATAGCCGTTATAGCGGGCTGCAAATTAGTGTACGCTTAATACACAAATATAACGCTATTTATTTTAATGTATGGTTTTTAAGGGTTATTTTATTAATGTGTGAATTACTTGGCATGTCAGCCAATGTGCCTACTGATATTTGTTTTAGTTTTTCAGGCCTTTTAGAGCGCGGTGGAAATACCGGCCCGCATAAAGATGGGTGGGGTATTACGTTTTACGAAGGTAAAGGCTGTAGAACCTTTAAAGATCCTGAGCCGAGTTATCAATCTGAAATAGCTAAACTCGTTAAAGCATACCCAATTAAAAGTGTCTCGGTTATTAGCCATATTCGCCAAGGGAACCGCGGTAGAGTGTGCCTTGAGAACACCCATCCGTTTACACGAGAGTTGTGGGGGCGCGAGCTCACCTATGCACACAACGGGCAACTATCAAATTATCATGATTTAAAAACAGAATATTATCGCCCAGTGGGGAACACCGATAGCGAACTCGCTTTTTGTTGGTTGCTTGATAAAATTCGCGAAAAATACCCAAAACGTCCAAGTAATATGGCATCGGTTTTTAGATACGCGGCTAAGCTCTCGCATACGTTGCGTGAAAAAGGCGTGTTTAATATGCTATTGACCGATGGGGTGTTTGTTTTAGCGTATTGCACTAATAACTTACATTACATAACGCGCCGTGCGCCATTTGGTAAAGCAACGTTGATTGATGCCGACATGGTGGTTGATTTTCAACAAGAGACCACACCAAACGATGTAGTAACGGTTATAGCCACAAGGCCTTTGACGAATGATGAGCGTTGGCAAGAAATGGAGCCGGGGGAATTTGCATTGTTTAAAATGGGTGAGCTAATTTAGCCCACCTATTTTATTACTGATTTATTTAAAGCTAGTTAGCTTCTTGAGGTTGTTGTGCTGTAGCAGGCGCAACAGCTGTAGGTGCAGTAACAGTAAAAGAATTCATTTGAACTTCAAACTGCTCCATACCTTTTTCGCCTTTCCACATACGTACCAGCATGTAATCCATTTCTGGCGCAAACCATGCAATTGCTTGGCGTTTATCGTTATCGTATAAACGCTTTACTTTAATAGCTTCTACATTACCGATGGGTAGGGAGATCATCTCTTTTTCAACAACTTCAAAGTTGTAGTCGCGTCGGTTACCTTTTTTATCAATAAGCGGGAATGAAAAGCTTGTTTCGCCTTTTTTCAATCCTTCGCGCACTTGCACTTGGTACGAAATAGCATCCTGAAAGTCATCAGTCCATTCGCATTTAAGTGGGTATTCGCTAGCGCTGCTAGTCACTACTTTGTTTGTTGTGTCAAAATCAATTTTATAATCTTTATCTGGGCCTGTACCGGTGCGGATCATATTGTAATGATGCGGGGTAACCTTGCCATCTTTAAAGGTAAACTTTGATGTTTCTTCACGAGAATCAGAGAAAATCATCCACTCAATATTGCTGTGGTATGTTAGTTCATAAGTATCGTCGCCCATTTTTTTGAGCTCACGAACAGCCTCACCATGATTTTTACCTTTGCGTAAAATATCGTAGTTAGCTTGATATTGGGTCAATTCGCCTGCAATTAGGCTAGTTGGAAGTAAAGCGCCCGCACATAACAGCAGGGCACTTATTTTTTTATTGTGGGTAGTGCGCGCCGTGTGCAGGAAGTTGTTTTTTGTCAAGAACTGCATAATCTGCTTCCATAGTAAGTCTGTGTTCACTGAACCACTTCACCACCAAAGGATAAATTATATGCTCTTGCTCATGCACGCGTTTTGCTAATGTCTCTGCTGTATCATCCTTGAGTACAGGTATTTGCGCCTGAAGAATAACGGGACCGCCGTCTAATTCCTCAGTAACAAAGTGAACACTTACGCCATGAACATCGTCTTTTGCATCAATTGCTCTTTGGTGGGTATTCAGCCCCTGATACTTAGGCAACAAAGATGGATGAATGTTCAACATTTTTCCAACATATTTTTGCACTAAGCCAGGAGTAAGAATACGCATAAACCCAGCTAATACAACTAGATTTGGCATAAAAGAGTCGATAACGTTCATTAATTGCGCATCGTACACTTCGCGCGAGTCAAAATCTTTATGACTGAGCACTTTTGTAGCAATACCGGCTTGCTTTGCACGCTCTAGGCCATAAGCGTCTGCTTTATTACTAATAACAGCCGCTATATGTCCGTTTATCTCGCCACGTTCGCAGGCATCTATGATGGCTTGTAAATTAGAGCCACTACCAGAGATTAAAACTACCAGACGAGTGGGTGCCATTACTTAGCACCACCTACAATTTCAACTTGCTCTTCGCCAGCTGCTGCATCTTGAATTTCACCAAGGTGCCATGCATTTTCGCCCAAGTCTTTTAGCATTGTTAAGCTTTGCTCAAGTTTGTCTGCAGGTACAACTAAAACCATACCTACACCACAGTTAAATGTACGGTACATTTCGTGGGTAGTAATATTACCGTTTTCTTGTAACCAGTTAAAAATTGGTGGCCACTGCCAGCTATCACCTTTAACTACTGCTTTTGCAGACTCTGGTAATACGCGTGGAATGTTTTCCCAAAAACCGCCGCCAGTAATATGCGAAAGTGCATGCACGTCAACGTTTTTGAATAACTCAAGTAAAGGTTTTACGTAAATACGCGTAGGCTCAAGTAAAGTTTCGCCTAATGTTTTACCTTCAAAGTCAGCGCTGGTATCAGCTTTTGACACTTCAAGTACTTTACGAATTAAAGAGAAGCCATTTGAATGAGGACCGCTTGAAGCAAGTGCAATAAGCTGATCGCCTGCTGCTACTTTTGTGCCATCAATAATTTTTGATTTTTCTACAACGCCTGTACAAAAGCCTGCCATGTCGTAGTCTTCACCATCATACATACCTGGCATTTCAGCTGTTTCGCCACCAATTAGGGCACAACCTGAAATTTCACAACCTTTGCCAATACCTGTAACTACGTCAGCTGCTGTGTCTACATCTAGTTTACCAGTTGCATAGTAATCTAGAAAAAACAGGGGTTCAGCACCTTGAACAATTAAGTCGTTTACACACATTGCAACCAAATCAATACCAACCGTATCGTGTTTTTTTAAGTCGATTGCTAAACGTAGTTTAGTACCAACGCCATCTGTGCCTGCAACTAAGACTGGTTGCTTGTAGCCTTCAGGAATTTCGCAAAGTGCGCCAAAACCACCAATTCCGCCCATTACTTCAGGACGACGAGTTTTTTTAACTACGCCTTTAATACGCTCAACAAGTGCATTACCAGCGTCGATATCTACGCCCGCGTCTTTATAGCTTAGAGACTGTTTTTGTTCGCTCACAGGTTTTCCTCAAAATAGTTGTTTTGGGTTGCTTAGAAACGCGCGTATTTTACAACAATTGCAAGGTCGCGGCTAGCGCAAATGTAATTTTGAAATAATTAACAAGGACACTTGTCCGCTGTCTGTTGCTTAAATAAACAAAAAAACGCCAGCAGGCGTTTTTTTAGTAATTAAAGACGTTAAATTAACAGCTATGCTTTTGCGGTTAATATGGCTCGAAGTGGAGCGGGGTAGCCTTCAATTGTTTTACTTGTATCGTTTGGATCTAAAAAGTCTATTAACGACTCGTTTTCCATCCAGTCGGTTTTGCGTTGCTCTTCAAGCGTGGTAATAGCGCAATCTTTTATTTGTACATCTTTAAAGCCAACGCGTTCCATCCACAGTTTTAATGCTGCAGTACTTGGAATAAACCACACGTTGCGCATTTTAGCGTAGCGATCAGTAGGGACTAGCACTGTATTTTCGTCGCCTTCAATTACTAGCGTTTCAAGTACGAGTTCGCCGCCTGGGCGAAGCTGCGCTTTTAACTGTGCTAAAAAGTCGATAGGTGAGCGACGATGATAAAGTACGCCCATCGAAAAAACCGTATCAAACGCTTTAAGTTCGGGTAATGCTTCAACGCCTAGTGGCAGTAAATGTACGTTTTCGTCTGGGTTGTAGTGTTTAATTGCCTGAAACTGACATAAAAATAAATCAGACGGATCAATACCCACTACAAACTCTGCACCTTCACCGCGCATACGCCATAAATGATAACCAGAGCCACAACCAATATCTAAAACAGTGCGGCCTTTTAATGGCTCAATATGAGGTAGGAGTCTGTCCCACTTCCAATCACTGCGCCACTCTGTGTCTATTTCAATTCCGTGCACACTAAATGGGCCTTTGCGCCATGGCATCATGCGTTTTAATAAATGCATGGCTTGCTTTAGCTCGCCATCACTCATCTCCCCTGGTGCGCCAATTTCTACCTTAGTAGAAATATCAACGTGTGTTGTAGCCACCTCTGGCAAGTTTTTAAGTACTTTTTGCCATTTAGGTAAATCACCGTGGCTAGCCTCGTTTTGCCAATGTTTTAATTGTGCAGGCAAGGTTTCTAGCCAATGACTAAGTGGGCTTTGTGCGATAGATGCGTAAAATTGGTTAAACCATTGAGACATGGATGACTCTCTTTATTTAATTGCTACCATTGAGCAAAAATTAAAACATTGATACCACACTTGAGTTTGGCTAAAACCAATATCTTGTAAGCGAGTAAAGTGAGCGCTTAGTGTATCTGGGCGCATAACGTTTTCGATGGCGGTACGCTTTTGGCTTATTTCAAGCTCAGAGTAACCATTGTGTCGTTTAAAGTCGTGGTGCAAATCAATCAATAAATTGTCGCATTGCTCGTTTTCAGCTTTAATTTTTTCGCTAAGTAGCAGCACGCCACCGGGCTTTAAGTTAGCGTATATTTTTTCAAGCACGGCTTGGCGCTGTGCGTGTGGAATAAACTGCAGCGTAAAGTTCATTGCTACTACTGAGGCGTTTTGAATCTCAAGCTCGTTAATATCGCCTAAAGTAACAGTAACAGGCACATCTGATTTAAAACCTTGTAAATGTACCTTACAACGCTCAACCATAGCTTGAGAATTATCTACCGCTATTATATGGCAGTTATCGGTGCGAATATTTCGTCGCATGCTAAGCGTTACTGCACCCAGTGAACAGCCTAAATCATAAAGATTTGAGTTACTTTGTGCATACTCACCCGCAAGCTTACCCATTGTACTGACAATCGTTGCGTAGCCCGGTACCGAGCGCTGAATCATATCTGGGAAAACTTCGACTACATTTTGGTCAAAGCTAAAATCTTTTACTTGTTGCTCAGAGGCATAAATACTGTCTTTTATGGTCACGAAGGCAGTCTCTTTGTAAATAATAGAGTTATTTTAACATTTTATACTGGATAGTCAGTGATAAATTCAGTAGCTTGACTAGAATTATGAATAATAAGTATAAAAGAGAAGATTAAATGAGCAAAAGTAAGGTCATCAGCACAGACGATATATTAGCAACCCTTTGTCATTCAGTGACAGGCGTACTCACATCAGCCAGCGGTAATGGTATTAGCTACTCTGCTATGGTACAAAAAATAACGCGTACATGTATGCGACCAGATATTGGCTGCTTTGTTTTATTTGACGGCGGTTTTACCGGCCTTGTAATTACCAACTTTACTTCGCAAGCGGCGATGGAAATTTATGGCGATTACATGCGTAATATGGGTATGCCTGAGAATGAAATAGCGCATAGCCATTTATCAGACGACGTATCAAACGTACTAGGCGAGTTGATGAACCAAATTGTTGGCGACTTTACTTCTAAAGTGCGTGAGCAGTTACATACTTCTATTACGCAAAATCAGCCAAAAATGATGGCAATAAACAAGCAAGTGCAAATATCGGTAGATACCACGATGGATCGCCCGCAAGCCCGCCGCGTAACATTCACCACAAGTAAACAAAATATATTTTACTTGGAATTAGCGATGGATAAAACAGAGTTTATTAAATTACACGACTTTGATATTGCAGAAGCACTAGACCCAGACGACATAATTGAAAACGAAGCTAAAAAGAAGGCTGAAAAAGAAAGCGCAAAGGCTAAAGACGTTGTGCAAGATGATGCAGATGACGACTTTATGGCAGGCTTAGGACTTTAAGTTTATTACGTAGGTTGGTTTGAGTGAAACGAAACCCAACGTTTGCTCAGCTATCAATTTTCAGTTATCAACCTTCAGTAGGTTGATACGACTGCATAAAAACGCGATTTGATATCGCGTTTTTTTATTCATAAAAATTAAAGTTTAAGGGAAAGGGCGATTACATGGCAGTTATCGATAAGAAAAATAATAAAATTTTTAAGGGGGTTTTGATTTCCCTAATTGTATTAGCAATAGCTTCAATGGTTGGCATATTTACACTTTGGTTCAAAGGTTTAGGTGTAGGGTCCGGAGGGACTTCAGAGACTTGGTCACACTTTGGTAGTTTTTTTGGTGGAGTGCTCGGTCCGATACTTTCTTTTTTATCTTTTACTGCGATTATATATACCGTTTATCTTCAATCGGATAGTAATAAAGTTCAAGCTCTAGCAAATAAACAGGCAGCAGAGGATAGGCTTGCTTCTGAAAAGTTAGCTATTGAGTCTCAAAAAGACCAACGTGATGCATTCCAAAAGCGCATAAAGCATGAAAAACAGCAACAGTTGCTATCATTTTTCATTAATACTTTTGATGAACTTGAATCACTAGGTTGCGAAGCTGTTCAGGATTTAACAGAAAAAAATGAAGTTGGGCTAGCTACCTTATCATATAGAACCACTTCTTACGCTTGGAAAGCACACTCTACGTCGCTAGTTTTAAAGAGATACCTTGATAAATTTGATAGTGAAAGTGCAGAATTTATTCATATATACGCAACTAAATGCTCAGGACAGATAAATAACTTTAAAGAGAATATCGAAATATATCGAGCTTGCTTGAACAATAGTGCTGAAGAATTAGCTAGGATGTTAAGTGAATCGCAAGAAACACACCGAAGATTTGAAGATTCTCTACAAATTTTGAAGGATAAATACATTTCAATCTGGGAAGAGAGAAGTAACAATGGAAACTGATCTGAGATTACAAGCCATACGGATTCTCTCCCATCGCCACTACCACACAAAATATCCTTAAATCTAATTCCAATTGGTGGTAACTCGGTTCCATGTGGCAGCAAAGTTGGTAAAAGCCTTTGTTATGGTCTTTCTCTTTAAAATGGGCGAGCTCGTGAACTACTAATGCTTTCAGTAGTAGCTCGGGGGCGCGCAGCAAGTCGCTGTTAATCGCTAAATCGTGCTTACGGGTTTTACCTTGCATACGGTAAGTGTGCGTACCAAGTGCGTTGGTGACCATGTCGCCTTGTTTTTTAAATGCAGCGCGACCAAACGGCGGGGCGTTTTTTAAATATTGTTTTTTAAGTTCGGTGGCGTAGCTATAAAGTAGCTTATCGCTGGTTATGGTATGCGCTTGCGGGTATTTTTTAAGTAAGTAGTTACTTACCTTTTTGTTGTTGATTAGGCTTAATACCTGCTCAACAATGTTTGCAGGGTAGCCGGTAAAGTAACGTGCGTATTCACTCATTTATATTCTCTAATTTTATTGTTTAAAAAAGTGCCGGCTGGTGGGCTTCTTTTTCGCCAGTAAAGGGGTTTAATGCTTTGTGATTATAACCTAGGTCCTGGCAAAACTGGCGAGCTAATAACGGCGCTTCTCGGTTATCGGCGGTATGAAAAAACACATACGGTGTTTTACCTTCATCAAGCCATTGTTTTACTTTGCTCAGCCACGGCTTATAAAAGGGTTTATAGTCGTTTTGCAAATTGGCTATTACAAAGCGTGCCATAGGCTGCGAGCCTGTAGCAATAGCGTGCACTGGTAAATGAGGTTTTTTTTGCTGTGCATCTATTAGCGCTTCGGTTGTTGGTTTTACGGCAAATAGAGCGCGTGTATCCATTGATATGCGATTTATATTGTTCGCCATTAATAGCTGATTAAGCGCTATTTCGGCTTCACCTTTTTTGAAAAATGCAGTATGACGTACCTCTACACCGTAATTAATCTCTTTTGGTAACAGGCTAATAAACTGTGCGAGTTTGGGTAAATCGTTTGGGCCAAAGGCTTTTGGCAATTGCAGCATGATTTGCCCCGTTTTTTCTAAAATAGGGGAGAACAAGTTAAGCCAATCAGTAAGCTCGGTTTGTATATTAGTAAGGTGTAGTTCATGGCTAAAGCGACGATTAAACTTAAAAGTAAATTTAAAATCGTCGGGTACGCTATTTGCCCAGCGCAATACGGTGCTTGGCGATGGATCGGCGTAAAAGCTGGTGTTGCCTTCAACAGAATTAAAATGTTGGGCGTATTGGCTAAGCATATCGGCGTTTTTACATTGGCTTGAAAATAAATTGCCTTTCCATGCATTACTCGACCACTGCGGGCATCCAATATATAACATACAAACTAGCGCCTTATTATAAAGTGGCGATAGTGTAGCAAATAACAAAACGAGCTGCTGTAAATTCAGGGGTAAAAGCCGTACACGGCTAGGGCGTGTTGACCTTTGTAGATTGAAATTTGTTCAATCTAGGGACGATTTAATCGCGGCGCGAGGTTTGTAACCTAGTGGGCTAAGTAAAAACCGAGTAACAAAGAGTTAATCGTCCCTAGAAAGAACCCAAAGGGCAGCGCATGTTTGGCATTTATGCTGCGTTATCGCCTATTTATGGGGAGTAACCACACTGCATAGGCTCTGCCTTGCCTAAAAGCCAAACATACTGCTGCAAATTCAACCACCAACGTTCAACACGCCCTAGCATCTTAATGTTAGTTGAGTATAATGCAGGGCTTAATTTGATTATTTTTAGATTGCTAGCGGCTTTATTTGTATTGTGGTGACCTGTTTTTTAAATCACACGCCTTAAAACAAATAACTTTAACCGTTTAAGCCTTTTATCTGACAGGAAAACTATGCGCTCTATATATTGCGGACAGCTAAATAAAACTCACGTAGATCAAGAAGTAGAACTATGTGGCTGGATCAACAAACGACGTGACCTTGGTGGACTTATCTTTGTCGATTTACGCGATAGAGAAGGTTTAGTACAAGTTGTATTCGACTCTGACATTGAAGAGTTAATGAGTTCGGCTAACACACTTCGCCAAGAATTTTGTGTTCAGTTAAAAGGTGTTGTTCGCGCACGCCCAGACAGCCAAGTAAATAAAGACATGGCAACAGGGGAGATCGAAATTTTAGGTAAAGAGCTTAATATTATTAACCGCTCTGAGCCATTACCACTTGATTTTAACCAAGTAAACTCAGAAGAGCGTCGTTTAAAGTACCGTTACTTAGATTTACGTCGTTTAGAAATGAGTGATCGTATTAAATTACGTGCTAAAGCAAGCAGCTTTGTTCGTCGCTTTTTAGATGAAAACGGCTTTTTAGACATCGAAACACCTGTACTTACTAAAGCAACGCCAGAAGGCGCACGCGATTACTTAGTACCGAGCCGTGTTCATAAAGGTAGCTTTTACGCATTACCACAGTCGCCGCAGTTGTTTAAGCAATTGTTGATGATGTCGGGTTTTGACCGTTACTACCAAATTGTTAAATGTTTCCGTGATGAAGATTTACGTGCCGATCGCCAACCAGAATTTACCCAAATAGATATAGAAACCTCGTTCATGAGCTCTGATCAAGTACGTGGTATGACTGAAAAAATGATCCGCGAAATGTGGCAAACATTGTTAAACGTTGATTTAGGCGATTTTCCAATCATGCCTTACAGCGAGGCAATGAGCCTTTACGGTTCTGATAAGCCTGATTTACGTAACCCAATGAAATTAGTTGATATTGCTGATTTAGTGAAAGACGTAGAGTTTAATGTTTTTTCAGGTCCGGCTAACGACGAAAAAGGCCGTGTTGCTGTATTAACAGTACCGGGTGGCGCTAAGCTTTCTCGTAAACAACTTGACGATTACACTAAGTTTATTGGTATTTACGGCGCTAAAGGCATGGCGTGGATGAAAGTAAACGACCACACTGTAGGCGCTGAAGGCGTTCAATCACCAGTGGCTAAGTTTTTAAACGAAGACGTAATTACTAAATTGCTTGAGCGTACTAATGCACAGTCGGGCGATATTATTTTATTCGGTGCCGATAAGCGCAACACAGTAAATGAAGCTATGGGCGCACTGCGCGTTAAGATTGGTGTTGATTTAGAAATCACTAACCTTAATAGCTGGGCACCACTTTGGGTTGTAGACTTCCCAATGTTTGAAGAAGATGACGAAGGCACATTACATGCAGTACATCATCCATTCACTGCACCAAAAGATATTACTGCAAGTGAGCTTGAAGCAAACCCAGCAGCAGCAATTTCAGATGCCTACGATATGGTATTAAACGGCTACGAAGTGGGTGGTGGTTCTGTACGTATTCATAATGCAGAAATGCAAGAAACTGCATTTAGAATTTTAGGTATTAACGAGCAAGAGCAACAAGATAAGTTTGGCTTTTTACTTGATGCACTTAAATACGGCACACCACCACATGCAGGTTTAGCATTTGGTCTTGACCGTTTAGCAATGCTTTTATGTGGTACCGATAATATTCGTGACGTTATTGCTTTCCCTAAAACAACACAAGCATCGTGTTTATTAACTAACGCGCCAAGTAAACCTAACCTTGATTCGTTAGCTGAGCTTGCAATTAGTGTTGTAGAAAAAGAAGTATCAAGCGAAGAGTAATTTTTGCTTAGCTTTTAAGCTAAATTTAAAAACCCTTAAGTTATATGCTTAAGGTTTTTTTTGTGGTTAAATTTAAAGCAGTTTAAAGGTTTGTGCCGATTGCTATTATCCATATTGAAAAGGAGTTCTTATGTCGTTTCATCTAACCTTATTTGGTGAGTTTTTAGCTTTTTTTATTATATTATGCATCCCTATTTTTGCTGTAATTAGCTACAAAATAGGTAAGCGTAAAAGTACTATGCCAGGTGTTTTAGCGTTTGTGGGTGGCTGTTTTGCGCTATTTCCATTGTTTGGTTTGATTTTTATTGCAGTGCTTGCTCTTAAAAAAGATTTACCTAAAAATAATGGCTACGCAGGTTAAATTTAATAGGTAAATTGTGTTGTTAAGTAACAATAACCAGTATTTTGATGAGCAATTTAATGCTTTGCAGTACGCAGAGCAGCTAACTGAAAACTCTGAGTTTGAAGAATGTATATTTATCGATTGCGACTTTTCAGGGGGGCAGTTTAAAAATTGCCGATTTATAGAATGTAGTTTTAAAAACTGTAATTTATCGTCACTTAAATGGAACTACAGTTCGCTTGAAAATGTAAGTTTTAGCCACTGTAAATTAAATAGTTTGCAATGGGCTGATGTAGATTGGCCAGCGCTTAGTATTAACGCACCGGTGAGTTTTAATTATTGTGAGCTCAGTAATAGCTCTTTTTTTGAATTAACCCTCAAAGCCCTCAAACTAACACACTGCTTTGCCAAAAATGTTGATTTTAGACACGCTGATTTAAGCAGTAGTGAATTTACAGGAACAGATTTTCGCGATAGTGAGTTTTTTCAAACTAACTTAACAAAATGTGATTTTGTAGGTGCTACAGCGTTTAATATAGATTTGAATAATAATATCTTAGCGAATGCTAAGTTTGATCGCTTCGAAGCACTTAATTTGCTTACCAGCCTTAATATAGAACTATGTGATTAATTTAGTTTAATATAATTACATATCTAGAAGCGACAGCTTGGCTGGGCTTCTAGATACTACGTGACTGGGTAATTAACGGCTTGGGCCATTTTTATTACGTGCACTGGCAAGCTGTCTTGCGATTTCTAATAACGCAGGTGAAATATCTTCAGCGCCATCTTTAATTAGTTTTGTAACGTCACCTGATGAAAACAAACCGTCACGTGGTGATTTAATACCTAACTCACGTACAAAATCCTTCGTTTTACCAGTGCTGCCTGTTTCAATAAACTTAAAAATAATACGTTCATTGTTATTTTTAGCAGGTGCTTTTAGTGTTTCGATTTCGTCATGTATTGCAGTTAGTTTGTCTTCTAGGATTTCTATACGTTCTTGAATGCTATTGTATGATTTCATTTATTGGATCTTTTACTAAATATATTAAAACAATGGCGACTATTATCGCATAGTTTGACAATAGAGAATGCAAACCTATAAAGTAAAAGTTATTTTTAATTAAAAACAATAATTTATATAAGTTTAAATATGCAAAAAGCACTTAAAAAGCTTTTTATGTTAAGCGCACTCACCTTAACTACATCAATAATAAGCACTACAAGCTATGCAACCGACGACGTTATAACCGATAAAAGCCGCAATCGCACTATTCCTATCAATATTACATTACCAAGTAACAATGCTAAGTGTACAGAGCAAGCAAAGTGCCCTGTGGCATTTATTAATGCGGGCTACGGTATTAGTCATAACAAGTATACGTTTGCCAGTGATGCGTTTAATCAACGCGGATACTTAACAGTAGCCGTTGCACATGAACTAAAAACCGACCCTTACCTAAACCGTGAACAGCCTTACTTAACCACTCGTATGGAAAACTGGCATCGTGGTGTGGTAACGCTTAAGTTTTTAGTTAATGAGTTATCGAGTAAATACCCAGCGTACGACTTTACAAAACTCGCCTTATTTGGGCATTCAAACGGCGGTGATATTTCGGTATTATACGGCTCTATTTACCCCAATGAAGTAAGCACTATTATTACGATCGATCATCGTCGTATGTTGATCCCTCGTAATAAAAAGATTCGCGTGTTTACACTACGTGGTAGTGATTACCCAGCTGATGCGAATGTGTTGTTAAACGATTCAGAGCTGGATAAGTTTCCTGTTACACAAACACTAATAGAAAAATCTCGTCATAACGATATGTACGATGGCGGGCCAAAATGGCTGGTGGATAGAATGAGTAAAGAAGTAAAAGAATTTTTAGATAGTAAATAGTTAGTTTTGTTAAAGCATAGCGCAGTGTTAGCTGCGCTATATTGCTTGTATGCTAGTTACTTTACCAGTTCACTTACAATAACAGGGTTGTTATGTAGTGTTTTATGCACAGGGCATTTGTCGGCTATTTCGAGCAAACGCTGGCGTTGCTCTTGTGTTAAATCACCGACTAGAGTGATTTTACGGGTAATGGCTTCTAGGTTACCGGTTTGCTCACAATCGTCGCAATCTTTGTTGTAATCGCGAGTGTGATCAAGCTCTACTTTAACATGCTCTAGCGCTAAATTTTTACGTGTAGCGTACATACGTAGTGTCATTGCTGTACAAGCACCAAGCCCCGCTAATAAGTGATGATACGGATCGGGGCCTAAGTTTTTACCGCCTACCTTTATTGGCTCATCTGCAAGCCAAGTATGATCTTTAGTGCTTACGTGCTGAGTAAATACATGGTCTTTTTCTTCAACAAGTACATTGCCACCCGTTAAGCTTGCTGTGTATTTTGTTTTGTCATACTTGACGTAGCGGTTAGCCCACGTTGCAATAATTTCTGCAGCGTAGTCGGCATCGTTTTTATTAGTAAGTAAGTGATCGGCGTTATCCAGGCTAATAAAACTTTTAGGATGCTTAGCTGATGCGTAAATTTTTTCGGCTTCACTAATATTTACCGTCGCATCAATAGGGGAGTGCATTACTAACAATGCGCGCTTAAGTTTACTAATGTGGCTTTTATCGTACTTGGCTATATCGTCTATAAACTGTTTTTTAATGGTAAATTCTCGGCCTGCTAGGCTTACCTTCGCTTCACCGGCTGCGTTAATTTCATCAAGGTGTGCTGCAAAGTTATGGGCTACGTGCTGTGCATCTGACGGCGCGCCAATGGTTGTAATAGCCGATACTTCAGGAATGTGCTCAGCAGCAGCAAGTACCGCAGCGCCGCCTAAACTGTGGCCAATAAGTAATTGCGGCGCTGCAAAATGCTCACGCAGATGATCAGCCGCTGAAACTAAATCTTGAATGTTTGATGAAAAGTTACTGTTAGCAAAGTCGCCATCGCTATTACCTAAACCCGTAAAGTCAAAACGCAGTACGGCTATGCCTTGCTGCGTAAGTGCACGGCTTATACGTGTGGCTGCTGCTATGTCTTTTCCGCATGTGAAGCAGTGTGCAAATAGCGCATAAAACTTTATGTCGCCGGCGGGGCGTTCTAGTTGGCCGGCAAGTTCTAAATCGCCGCTTTTAAAAGATACTTTTTGTCGCATGGGGAGCCTTATTTACACAAATAAAATATATTAGGGCGTGTTGACCGTTGTGGATTGAAATTTGTTCAATCTAGGGGCGATTTAATCGCGGCGCGAGGTTTGTAACCTAGTGGACTAAGTAAAAACCGAGCAACAAAGAGTTAATCGTCCCTAGAAAGAACCCAAAGGGTAGCGCATGTTTGGCATTTATGCTGCGTTATCGCCTATTTATGGGGAACAACCACACATCACAGGCTCTGCCTTGCTTAAATACCAAACAGTCTGCTACAAATTCACCCACCAAAGGTCAGCACGCCCTAGTAGACCATATATAAGCACTAAACCTTGCAAATTCAACGTTTTTTTATAAGTTGATCTTGATCAAGCCTAATGGTGGAAACGTTACTTTGCGGACATATGTCCTTATTTTTTTGAGGTCATTTGTCTATCCTCGCACAGCGCTATAATGAAGGCTTTTCTACTTTATCTTGGCAATTTGCTACTATTAAAGCAGTTCACTTCACACAACCTATTCACTGGAACGTACAATGCAATTACCTACTGTTGATTATAAAGCTCCCGATGCGGCTGCACACTTTGTTGAATCGTTAAGAAATACTGGATTTGGCGTTTTAAAAAACCACCCAATTCCACAGTCTTTAGTTGAATCTATTTACAAAAATTGGCAAGACTTTTTTAACTCAGAGCAAAAGCAGGACTTTTTATTCTCTAAAGAAACTCAAGATGGTTATTTTCCGCCTTCAGTATCTGAAGTAGCGAAAGGCTTTACAATAAAAGACATTAAAGAGTACTTTCATGTGTATCCTAAAGGCCGTGTTCCTGCAGAGCTCGAAGCTGATGTACGTGAATACTACCGTTTAGCGAGTGAATTTGCTGGTACTTTACTAAGCTGGGTTCAGGCTGAAGCGCCAGCTGATGTTCGCGCTAAATTTTCGATTGATTTAAAAGACATGATTGCCGGTTCTGAGCAAACATTGTTACGTATCCTACATTACCCACCAATGACGGGTGATGAAGAGCCAGGTGCTATTCGCGCTGCTGCTCACGGTGATATTAATTTATTAACGGTATTACCAGCTTCTAATGAGCCTGGTTTACAAGTTCAAAAAACAGATGGCGGTTGGTTAGACGTGCCATGTGATTTTGGCAGCTTAATTATTAATATCGGCGACATGCTACAAGAAGCGTCGGGCGGGTATTTCCCATCGACAATTCATCGCGTGATTAACCCAACGGGTAAAGCATCTACTAAATCGCGTATTTCACTACCGTTATTTTTACATCCGCATCCAGATGTTGTGCTTTCAGAGCGCTACACGGCAGATAGCTACTTGCAAGAACGTTTACGCGAGTTAGGTGTTAAGTAACTCTTATACTTAAAGTAATTAAGTATAAATATAAAACGGCCTATGGCCGTTTTTTGCATTTTTAAGCAACTTGATCACCGGTTTAATTTTATTAAGCTATGCTCAATTGCCCGCAACGTAAATAATGGCATGCATTCTTAGCTACTACAGGTATAATGCGCGCAACTGGCTAACGTAGCCTAATTTAAAAGAGAGTTTATATGAGTTTTGAAGGTTTAGGTTTATCACAGTCTTTGGTTAATGCGGTTTTAGAAAAGGGCTATGAAACGCCAACGCCGATTCAGGCTCAAGCAATTCCTGCAATTATTGAACGCCGTGATGTTATGGCAGCAGCGCAAACAGGTACAGGTAAAACAGCGGGTTTTACATTACCACTTATTGAGCGTTTGTCGTCAGGCCCTAAAGCTAAAAGTAACCACGTACGTGCACTTATTTTAACGCCTACACGTGAGCTTGCTTTGCAAGTAAGCGAAAACGTTGAAGAGTACGCTAAGCATTCAGATGTGAGCTCATCTGTAGTTTACGGTGGCGTTAAAATTAACCCACAAATGCAGCGTCTTCGTAAAGGTGTTGATATTTTAGTAGCAACGCCGGGTCGTTTAATCGACTTACATAATCAAAATGCAGTTAAATTTGATAGCGTTGAAGTGCTTGTACTCGATGAAGCTGACCGCATGTTAGACATGGGCTTTATCCACGACATTAAACGCTTAATTGCTAAAATGCCTGCTAAACGTCAAAACTTGATGTTTTCGGCTACATTTTCTGACGAAATTCGTGCATTAGCAAAAGGGTTAATTAATGACCCTGTTGAAATTTCAGTTGCTGCAAAAAATACTACTGCAAAAAGTGTTACTCAGTGTGTTTATGCGGTAGATAAAACACGTAAAACAGCATTGCTAAGCCACTTGATTCGCACTAACGATTGGCAACAAGTATTAGTGTTTAGCCGCACAAAGCACGGTGCTAACCGCTTAGTTAAACAACTAGAGCGCGATGACATTGTAGGCGCGGCTATCCATGGTAATAAATCACAAGGCGCACGTGTTAAAGCACTTGATGGTTTTAAAAGTGGTGAAGTACGCGTACTAGTAGCAACAGACATTGTTGCACGTGGTTTAGACATTGTTGAATTACCGCATGTTGTTAACTACGACTTACCAAATGTATATGAAGATTACGTTCACCGTATTGGCCGTACAGGCCGTGCCGGTGCGTCGGGTCATGCGATTTCGTTTGTAACAACAGAAGATGCTGTTGATTTATACGGTATTGAGCGCTTTATTGGTGAGCTTATCCCACGTGCTGAAGAAGACGGTTTTGAGCCTATTAACCCAGTAGCAGAGCGCGCATTAGATGCTCGCCCACTGCCGTCTAAAAAGCCTAAGAAAAAGCAGCCTTTTAATAAGCCTAAATCTGATAGCAGCAAGCCTAACAGTAAAAAGCCAAATAATGGTGGTAATGGTACCGGCCCACGCCGTGGTGGTTCTAAAAAGCCAGCTGCTAAAACAGATGACAGCGCGCAAAACCCATGGGCAAAGCGTGAATCTGTTGGCGGTAGTGGCCAACGCCGTCGTCGCACAAATAACGATTAATGATCATATTGGCGTTTAATTAATTTAGAACTTGGTTAAAGGCTGATACAAAAAACGCGCTCTCTTCTTTTGAATAAATAGAAGCAGCGCGTTTTTTATTGCCTGTAATTTGTACTTACTGTATTGCCTACCTGATTAAATAGTTAATACCCAAGCCGACAAATAAAGTAACACTTACGCTAAGTAGTGTGCCGAGCATAACGTACTCGGTAAGTTTTTTATCTTTGCTTGCACTTAAATCGCCAAACCTAAATACCGACTTTGCCGCAAGTAAAAAGCCAAGCCCTGCAAATTGGTCAAGCAATATAAAGCTCAGCATAAGTACGCGCTCAAGCATACCTATGCTTTGCCCTGCAAGTGGTAAGCTACCAGTACTTGAAAAGTTACTTGTTAAACGCTCTAACATCATTCTTATAAATACGGCGCTAGGACTTAAAATAATTAAATAACCGCATACCACCCACAGTATTTTGGGATCAGTGAGCATATTATTAATTGCAGCCATAAAGCTATTGTTATCAGTTAGCCAAATACTGAGCGCAATAATAACGAGTATGTGCGCTATTTGATCAAGTAAAAAAGGCACCACGCCTTTATTAGAATACGATTTAGCTATATCAATAAAGTAATGGCTCAACATAATGCTCGCCGTGGCAATTAAAACACTGCTTAGTTGTTGCCACCCGAATGTGTATTCCCACACGGTAATAATGAGTGCACTTGTTACACCATGCACAAGTACATGAAAATAAAGCTTACTGGCTTTAAAGTGACGGGTGTTTCTGTCGTTTACCCAACTCATAGGTTGCCAGTAAAAATCAGCGAGTAAGTGGCCAATAATAAGCGCGACCAGTAAAAGTGAAAACTCCATTATTCACCTCCTTTAATTATATTTTTTATAACGTGTTGTGTGTGCTTAATAAAGCGTTCTATAAGTTGGTAGTGCGCTAAATTTAGTAGTTTTGTTACATTTTCGCGACTTGTTTTAAGCTCTTTAGCCAGTGCCGCGTGGCTGTTGTCTGATGATGTTAAATAGACATACAGGGCATTTGCTTGTTTTTGCGTGATTTTAGTGAGTAATACGTCAGCAAAGGCTAAATTAAGATTTAAGCTTTCATCAAGCTGCTGCTCATTAATATTAAAAACAAAGCGTTGATTACCTATTTTATCAAGGCCGTGCCCCGAAAGGGTAAAAGCAGAACCGGTTGCTGTTTTTATATCGCTGCGTGGGTTATCTATTTGCCCAAGTGCCAAGCTTTGCCGTAGCTCATAACCTGACGATTTAAGGTGTAAATATACAAGTATGGCATTTTTAAAAAGGAGCTCAGGATTATTAACTTGTAACTGAAAGGCATCGCCTCGGTATATATTCCAAAGTGTTTGCTCCCCCGAAATGTTTCGCAAACTTTGCTCTAGTTGATAAAGCATGGCATCGTATTGCTGCTTAGGGATTGTTTGCGATTTAATAATATCGCCGCTGATCACACCAATCATAAAAATCTCAAAATGGTTACTTTTTAATATGTAACCAATATTGGTTACATAAGGGTATGTAACTAATTTAGGTTACTTAAATATAAATTGCAAGGTACACTTATTTTATAACGTTACTTTTATTGCTATTAATCCTCACTAGGACACTAAATGACTTTACAAAACGAGCAGCAAAGCACGAAACCACGCGTAGGTATTTTTGTTGATGTGCAAAATATTTATTACACGTGCCGCGAGAGTTACGGAAAAAACTTTGACTACAATGCGTTTTGGCGGGTAATGCAGGCGCAATACAATATTGAGTGTGCTTTTGCGTACGCTATTTATCGAGGTGATGAAAAGCAAAATCAGTTTCAAAATATTTTGCGTGCGATTGGTTTTGACGTAAAGCTAAAGCCATTTATTCAACGCCGTGATGGAAGTGCTAAAGGCGATTGGGATGTAGGTATAACAATAGACATGTTAGAGCAGGGTAAAAGCCTTGATAAGGTTATTTTGCTCTCTGGCGATGGTGACTTTGCTTTGTTACTTGGGCATTTAAAAAATCAATATAATGTACCGTGCGATGTATACGGTGCTGACCGGTTAACCGCTGAGGTATTAAAACAAAGCGCAGAGCAATTTCATTTAATTGATAATACTTTGCTACTTTAACAGTAAAAAATAGTTAAAAAAATGCAAGCTAAGTGCCTGCAACATGAGAGATTTTAATACAAAGCCGTAATAGATGAATTAAGCCTTATATAGGCTTTTTTTATTACTGTAATCAATTGGGTTTGCTAAATGATTATGGTAATTTTAAAGCATAACGAGTTACCAAGGACTTACATGCTTCATTATAGCAACATGCCACTAGACAGAGGCTCAAATTTTCGTAAAGACCCATCGTGGCTTAAAGCGCAAATGTCGGCGCAAAGTAAATGGGTTTTAGTTAAAAATAATCAAACCCTATTTATTAAAGATACCCCTAAAGTAAGCTATTTAACGTATCAACAAGTGGCGCATTTAGATTTAACGAGTGCTATTTTTGTTGGTTTAAATAATGCTAAACATGGTGTGTTTGCATTGGATGTATCTGATCTGGATGAAAGCGTACTTACGCCTTTAATAGAGGGCGCTCAATTTTTTGATATTCGCCAATATGGGCCTCAAGTAACCATTAAATATGCCTCAATAGCCGCCCTTGCGAGAGGGTTATGTTATTGGCATGCCACGCACCGTTTTTGTGGGCGCTGCGGTAGTAAAAACCGTTCAGTGGAAGCAGGGCATTCTCGTGTATGTGAAAACGAAAACTGTAAGCATCCTACATTCCCGCGTACCGATCCTGCGGTAATTATGGTCGTTACTAAAGTCTTTGCTGACGGAGTAGAACGCTGTTTATTAGGTCGCCAAGCCGCGTGGCCTATTGGTATGTATTCGTCGCTTGCTGGATTTGTTGACCCAGGTGAAACACTAGAACAAGCGGTTGCGCGTGAAGTTAAAGAAGAGGCAGGTATAGAGGTTGATAACGTACGTTATGTTGCATCTCAGCCATGGCCGTTCCCATCGTCCATTATGCTTGGTTTTTTTGCAGAGGCGACATCTGAGGAAATTAACGTAGATAAAGAAGAGCTAGACGATGCAAAATGGTTTAGTCGTGAAGACTTAGAGCAATTTGGTAATTGGCACGAAGAAGGGGAGCATTTAAAGCTGCCTAGAACCGACTCTATCTCTCGTTATTTAATTGAGCATTGGCGCACAAACCCTTAAGGATTAACAATGTCGAGTAAAAGTAATAAAAACACTCAGCTGGTATCATCAGGGCGCAAAAAAGCCTATACACATGGCGTAGTAAATCCCGTTGTACAGCGTGCATCTACCATTGTATTTGATACTGTAGCAGATTTAAAAGAAGCTGCTAAAACCCGTGGCGATAAAACGTTATTTTATGGGCGCCGGGGAACAACAACACACTTTGCGCTACAAGAAGCGATTACAGAACTTGAAGGCGGCGAAGGGGGTGCACTATACCCTTGTGGCGCGGCGGCGATTAGCCAAGTATTTTTATCGTTTTTAAAAACCGGTGATCATATTTTAATGGTTGATAACGTGTACGAACCAACTCGCGATTTTTGCGATAAAATTTTAGTGGGGCTGGGCATTACAACAACCTACTACCCGCCAACCATTGGCGCAGGTATTAAAGACTACATTCAGCCAAATACCAAAGTATTGTTTTTAGAATCTCCAGGTTCTATTACGATGGAAGTGCAAGATGTGCCTGCTATGGTAAAAGTAGCCAATGAGCATAGCGTAATGACCATACTTGATAATACCTACGGCAACGGTTTGCATTATCGTCCGCTAGAGCACGGTGTTGATATTAGTATTCAGGCTGCAACGAAGTATATTGTCGGCCATTCAGACGTGATGATGGGTGTGGCTGTTGCTAATAAAAAGTACTGGCCAACCTTGCGCGAAAACTCGTACTTACTAGGGCAATGTACCAGTGCCGATGATGCGTATTTAGCGCTTAGAGGCCTGCGTACAATGGGTGTGCGTTTGAATCAACATGAAAAAGCAGCAATAGAAGTAGCTAAATGGCTTGAACAACATGAGCTTGTTGATCATATTCGCCACCCTGCATTTGAAACCTGCCCAGGGCATGAGTTTTTTAAACGTGATTTTGATGGCAGTAATGGGTTGTTTTCATTTGTGATGAAAACCGGTAATCAAAAAGCGATTGATGCATTTTTAGATAGCCTTGAGCATATTAAAATGGGCTTTTCGTGGGGCGGTTTTGAAAGTTTAGTAACGGCTAATTTAACTATGAAAGGGCTGCGTTCAAATACAGGTTGGGATTTAGGCCCGGTTATTCGCCTGCATATTGGCCTTGAAGATGTTGAAGATTTAATTAGCGATTTAAGCCAAGCACTTGAGGTTTATAAGCAGCATTTATAATTTATATCGCAATTTATGCTGTTACATTTAAATGTATTGTTACAAAGCTCACTATAGGTGAGCTTTTTTTTGCTGGTAATTCAAGGTGTTTACACTTAGTGTGGATAAATACACAGAAAATAAAAAGTCATTAAGGATAGTCAATGGCAACACCATTACCGATAAACGTAGGGCGATTAACGCAAATAGCGGGATTTGAGCTTGTACGTATGTTTTTAACTAAACGTGGACTTATTGCATTAGCTGCCTTTGCATTGGTGTGGCTAATAATACTGCGCTACCCAATAGGGCAGGCAGTAGGCATTGTAAGTGCGCCCGATTTTGAGCAAATAGCCCGTGATATATCAGGTTCTATTGGTTTAAGTAAATTATTGGATTGGCCTGAGGCCGAATTTGCTATGTACTGGTTAATAGCCCTGTATAGCTTTCCCGTTTTTGGTTTATTTATTTGTAGCGACCAAACGGTAGGCGATAGAGAGCGCGGCACACTTCGGTTTTTATCACTGCGCTCCACTCGCTTTGAAATACTGTTTGGTCGTTTTTTAGGGCAATTAGCGGTATTAGCCTGCTTAGTGGGCATTACTCTTGTGGCTACGCTTGCTGTACTAGGGTTTAGAGATCCAAGTTTACTGGCTGGTGGTTTTGCCCGTGCGCTTTCTATATTTTTAATATTAGTGATTACTCTGTGTCCATTTGTAGCACTTATGACGTTAATAAATACCTTTGCTCGCTCATCGCGTTTATCTATTGTATTGGCAATTTTATATTTTGCAGCAGGCGGTATTGTAGTTGGTATATTGCAATGGCAAATACCCGCATTAGGCTTGCTTGATTATTTATTTCCGGGTGTGCAAATAGAGTTATTAGCGGGGCAAAATTTACCATTATTAAGCGCTGTGGCTATTCCCCTTGTGCAAACTGCGGTGTTACTAAGCGTTGCTCAATGTATTTTTGCAAGGAGCTCACTATGAGACCATTAATTACAGCCAGCGGTTTGAGTAAATCGTATGGTGCAAAACTTGCGCTTAATAATGTGGACTTTGAGATTAATAAAGGCGCGCCAGTGGCGCTTGTTGGGCCAAATGGTGCGGGTAAAACCACCTTATTTAGTTTGTTGTGCGGCTATATAGCGCCAAGTAAAGGCAGCCTTGAAATATTAGGGCATAAGCCAGGGAGCGCTGCTTTATTTAATAAAGTAAGTGCATTACCGCAAGACGCACAACTTGACCCTCGTTTTAATATAGATAAGCAACTCGCCTTTTATGCAAAACTGCAAGGTATGGGCGCTAAGCAAAGCCAAACTGAGGCGCTACGTGTACTTGACTTGGTTGGCTTAAAAGAAATTGCAAAGCAGCGTGCAGGGGATTTATCGCACGGTATGCGCAAGCGCGTTACGATAGCGCAAGCACTTATTGGCGCGCCACAAATTGTAATGCTTGATGAAGCAACCGCAGGGCTTGATCCGATTCATGCCAGAGAAGTACGCGAGCTAGTATCTGAATTAAGTGAACAGGCTACGTTTATTTTAAGCTCTCACGATTTAACTGAGCTTGAACGACTATGCTCACAGGTGCTTCATTTAGATAAAGGCGTACTAAGCGAGCATCAAACAAAAACAAATAATACTGATAAACACTTTTATACATTAATGCTAAGCGAAGCTTATCAAAATGTTGAGCAACAGCTTCAAGCAATTGCAGGGGTGAGCCGAGTGTATATGAGCCAGCATAAAGAATATGTTGTTGAGTATCAACCAACGAGCGATCCACTTGATATTGCACTACTGAATTTTTGTCATCAACAACACTGGCAGTACAGGCAGTTAGTTAATGGTCACACATTAGAGAATCAAATATTTAAACAGGAGAAAGTATAATGGGTTTACTTAGCGGACTTATGGGTAATGCAAGCGAAGTTGACGATTCTGATTTAGAGAAAACCCTCGCCAATACATTAATTGACGGCGAGCAAGTAGAAAAAGCATATAAAGTAGTACGTGATATGTTTATTTTTACTAATAAGCGCTTAATCTTAATTGATAAGCAAGGTATGACCGGCTCTAAAATGGAAATGGTGAGTATTGCTTACTCTAAAATTACCAAGTTTAGTAAAGAAAGTGCAGGCCATTTTGACTTAGATGCCGAGCTAAAAATATGGGTTGGCTCAGATCCAACACCAATTAGTAAAGAGTTTAAGTCTGGCGATAATATTAACGATGTTTATCGTATTATTAGCCAATACGCGCTTTAAGCTGCGGTACATGTTTTAAGTAGTTGTTGACTAGATGTTGCAACTACTTTAATTTTACAGTTTACAACACTTCCTTACAATTAACTTAATAAATACAACTGGTTAGTTAAGTTTTCATTCAGTTTCCTAACGTTAGCATGTGCCTCGACTTTAGCAATACAGCTAGAGCATAAAAAGCAATGTACATAGGGAAGTCTTACAATGAAAAAATTAGCAGTTATTATTTCGAGCATTTTATTATCTAGCACTGCGGCTGCTGCAGACAGCTATAATTCAATTAGTAACCTAAGCTATAAAAATAGCGATAACAACGACACCGTTGCTGTAGATTCTATTTACTACTTATCTCCTAAAAAAACGTTAGGTCCGTACGATCAGTTTGAATACATCAATAAACAAACTAACGTATATGGTGGCTACGCTGATGACGACTTTGGCGATTTAACATCAGTTGGTGGTGAATACTTCATTAATGAATTTGTTGTTGGCGCATCTTACGAAAACCTAGACCCAGATTCAGGTTCTAACAGTGAGCTTTATAAACTGACGGGTGGTTACTTTTTCAACCCTGATTTACTTGCAAAAGTAACACTAGTTGAAAACAAAGACGGCGATGATTACGCATTATTTGATTTAGCTTACAACTACATGCTAAACAGCACTGATTACGTAGGTGTTACACTTACATCAGACGACGATTTTGATTACCGTGCAGTAGCTGCTAAATACTTTATTGATTTACAGCAAGGTAACTACCTTACTTTTGAAGGTAAATACGAAAGCATTGATGATGCAGAAAACCAATGGGTAGCAGAAACTAACTACTACTTCTCAAAAGCAACATCTGTATTTGCTAACTACAATAAGCAAGATACTTATAGCTTTGGTGCTCAACACTTCATCAATAAAAATATTGGTGTAAAGGTGGGTTACGAAAACAACGCTGATGATTCTGATAACGATGCGTACTTTGCTAACATGCGTTTTCAGTTTTAATTAAGTCCCGTACTTAGTTAATACAAAAGTAATATTAAAAAGCCCGCTAAATTTAGCGGGCTTTGTCGTTTTTAAACGTTTGAGCTTTTAACTATAAACTTTTACCAGTCATAATTACGGCCTTTATTATGCTCATCTAAATAACTCCTTTGAGTTATAAATAGAGTCGCCATGAATGGCTAAATTGTTATTAAAGTCATTAAGTGCGGTCGATGATAATAGCTATAAAATAGTAAGTATTGGAGTTGTTTTTGCTAGTAAACAATGGTTATTGGAAAAAAACAGATAAAAATATGCACTGATACAAACCTATTTTTCATTATAAATACAGAAATAATGAATTAAACAGAGTAATTTTTTTGAGAAATTAAAAAAATTTAGTGAGAGGAAATTATATTGATGAGGTTTATCGAATAATTAAGTTGTGTTCAATTTAGCGACAGTTTGTACCGTATTTGTTACTTTTTAAATTTAAATGATGACATGATATTGTCTTGTAGATTTGGAAGATACTTTGTATTTACATTTACGTATAAATTATTACAACTCCACTGGGTTTAATCTGACCTTTTATTCAGTTTTTGTTCATTTTTTTGGCGTTAGGATGCGCCCCGACTTTGGCTAGACAGCTGAGGCATAAAAAGTAATATTTATAGGGAATTTAAAATGAAAAAATTAGCCGTTATCATTTCGAGCATTTTATTATCAAGTGCTGCAACCACTGCAATAGCTGCAGATACTTACCAATCAATCAGCCATGTAGGATATGTGGACGTAGATGGTGATGACACAGTAAGTGTTGACTCAACATATTATTTTTCTCCAAAAGCGACGCTAGGTCCTTATGATCAATTTGAATACATCAATAAGCAAACAAATGTTTATGGTGCATACAGTGATAATGATCTTGGAGATGTTACTAGCGTTGGCGGTGAGTATTTTGTAGAAGATTTTGTATTAGGTGCACAGTACAATAATTTCGATAGTGATTTTGGCTCAAGCACGGATGTAATTGAACTTTCAGCGGGTTACTTCTTTAATCCAAACCTTGTATTAAAAGCTACGTTTGTTGATGTAGAAGATGCTGACAATCAGTTTGTGTTTGATTTGGCATATAACCACCAGTTAAACAGCACTGATTATATTGGCTTTACAGTAACAGCAGATGATGAGTTTGATTACCGTGCAGTAGCAGCTAAGTACTTTGTTGATTTACAGCAAGGTAACTACTTGACTGTTGAAGGTAAATTTGAAGATGTTGATGGCGGTTCAAGTAACTGGGAATTAGCATCTAACTACTATTTCAGCAAAGCAACATCGGTTTTTGTTACAGTTAATAAAAATGATGATTACACTCTTGGTGCTCAACACTTTTTCAACAACAATGTTGGTTTAAAAGCAGGTTACGGCAATAACTGGGATGATTCTGATTATGATGCCTACTTTGCAAATGTAAGCTTACAGTTCTAATTTAACAGAAAATTAGAATATGAATAAAAAGCCCGCTCATTTGAGCGGGCTTTTTATTCAGCGCTATTTACCAGCCGCAGTTGCGGCCTTCGTTTTGTTTATCTAAATAAGTTTGTAATGGTGCAAAGTAATCGAGCATTGCTGTTGCATCCATTTGCGGCTTACCTGTTACAGTTTCAAGCGCCTCTTGCCAAGGGCGAGACGAACCCATTTCAAGCATAGCGTTTAGCTTATCCCCTGCTTCTTTTGAGTTATAAATAGAGCAGCGATGAATGGCTTTATCGTTACCGGCAATTTCACATAAGCTGCGATGAAACTCAAATTGCAAAATATGCGCTAAAAAGTAACGTGTATAAGGCGTGTTACCCGGAACGTGGTACTTAGCACCCGGATCAAAATCATTTTCGCTACGTGCGATAGGCGCTTGCACTCCTTGGTATTTTTCACGTAGTTCCCACCATGCTTTATTGTAATTTTCCGGTGCTACTTCCCCTGAAAATACCTGCCAGCGCCACTGATCAACCATTAAGCTAAACGGCACAAAGGCGACTTTATCAAGTGCCATTTTCATTAATAAACCAATATCTTTAGATTCATCAGGTACTTGTTCAAGTAAGCCGATTTCTTTTAAGTAACCCGGTGTAACCGATAAGGCAATGGTGTCACCAATGGCTTCATGAAAACCATCGTTTGCACTTTCTTGATAAAATAAAGGCTGCTTGTTGTATGCGCGTTGATAAAAATTATGACCTAATTCATGGTGAATAACTGAAAACTCTTCGCCTGTGCGCTGAATACACATTTTAATGCGTAAATCGTCTTTGCTATCGATATTCCATGCTGATGCATGACACTGCACATCTCTGTCTTTTGGTTTTACAAACAGTGAACGCTCGTAAAATGTCTCTGGTAGTGCGTCAAAACCCATTGAGGTAAAAAAGTTTTCAGCCCCTTTTACCATTTTAAGTTCGTCGTAATTATTTTGAGCTAATAACTCGGTTACGTCGTAACCCGGATCGGCGTTTTCTGGTGCAACTACATCGTAAATATTACCCCATGCTTGCGCCCACATATTACCAAGTAAGTGCGCTGGTATTGGCTGATCTTGAGGTACTTTGTCGGTGCCGTACTTTTCACCTAACTTTGCGCGAACATGGCAGTGTAGCGAGTTATACAGTGGTTTAACTTGGCCCCAAATACGGTCAAGCTCAGTGGTGAAGTCATCAGCAGGCATATCGTATTTACTGCGCCACATAGCGCCCGTATCGGCATAACCAAGCTCCTTTGCACCTTCGTTGGTAAGTGCTACTTGTTGCTCGTAAAGTGGGCGCATGGGTTTTGATATTTCACGCCAGCCTTGCCATAAATCAAGTAGTTCGTTGTAATCTCGGCTGGTGGCCATTTTTGAAGTCATGTCGCCAAGGCTTAAACAGGTGCCGTCTTCTTTACAGTATTTACCTTTACCATATAGCCCGCCAAGCTCTGCGACAATTTGTGAAAGTTGTGCTGTTTTATCAGCGTCTTGTGGGGCAGGAAGTGTAAGTGCTAGTTTTAGTTTATCAAGCTTACGGCGAGCATCGTAATCAAGCTCTAGTTCGTCGTATTTTGCAGCTTCATTTGCTAAACGCACGACTGTTTCTGTCATTTTACGGTTAACTTCAGCCGATAGAGCCGACGTATCATGAGTAATAAAGTTTGCGTAAATCCACTCTGCACGGCTCGATTCTAAATAAAGTGCACTTAGTTCTTTTTCTGTGTTTGTTATAAATGTTTTTGCATCTTTAGCTGTTACAGCTTTTTTAGTGTGTGCTGAATCGGTAGTGTCTATAGTTACTTGCGCATCGCAGGCCGTTAAAGCAAGAGTACTTGCTACCATTAAGGCGCTCATACTTAGTTTAAATCGAAAGGGGGTCATGCTATTCCTTTAATTTATTGTTATTAAAACGTTGATAATAGCAGTGATGTTTAAAACAATAAAATGAATGCGTTAAGGCTCTCGACTCGTCGTTCAATGATTGTATTTAAATTAAGATGGGTCATAATTAAGTTACTATTTTCATTCAATGTGTAAGGAATGTGCGCATGTTAATATTTATAATATTGCTGGTCGTGGTGGTGGTTATTTTTGCGGTTAAAGATATTCGCCTAAACTTGATTAGTCGTCCTACGTTTAAAATGTTCAAAAAGGTGCTTCCGCCATTATCGCAAACAGAGCGAGAGGCGATGGAAGCAGGTGATGTTTGGTGGGATGGTGAGTTATTTAGTGGTAACCCAGACTGGCAAAAACTGCACCGCTTTCCTAAACCAGAGCTTAGCGATAAAGAAAACGCATTTATGGCTAACCAAGTAGAAACCTTATTGGCGATGCTTGATGATTATCAAATTGTACAAAAAGACAAAGACTTACCAAAAGAAGTGTGGGATTACCTAAAAAAAGAAGGTTTTTTTGCGCTGATCATTCCTGAAAAATTTGGCGGTCGTGAGTTCTCGGCAATTGCTAATTCAACGATAGTATCAAAAATTTCGACTAAAAGCTTAACAGCCGCAGTCACTGTTATGGTGCCTAATAGCTTAGGTCCGGGCGAGTTACTTCTTCACTATGGTACTAAAGAGCAGCAAGATCGTTGGCTGCCAAGTTTAGCTAATGGTACAGATGTTCCTTGTTTTGCATTAACGGGACCAGAGGCGGGCTCTGATGCTGGCAGCATTCCTGATTCGGGCGTGGTGTGTATGGGTGAGCACAATGGAGAGCAAGTAATGGGCCTGCGTTTAAATTGGTCAAAGCGTTACATTACACTTGCACCAGTGGCTACTGTACTCGGCTTAGCATTTAAAATGTATGACCCTGATACTTTATTAGGTGATAAGAAAGAGCTAGGCATTACATGTGCTCTAATACCAACCGATCATCCGGGTGTCGAAACGGGTGAGCGTCATTATCCGCTTAATATGGCCTTTATGAATGGTACCACTTACGGTAAAGATGTATTTATACCACTGGACTGGATCATTGGTGGGCAAGAGTGTGCAGGGCGTGGCTGGAGAATGCTTGTTGAGTGTTTAAGTGCAGGGCGTGGTATATCACTACCGGCATTAAGTGCAGCAACTGGACATTTAGCTTCAAAAATGACATCGGCATACGCCATGGTACGCCAGCAGTTTGGTGTATCAATAGGGCAGTTTGAAGGTGTGCAAGAGGCACTTGCACGTATTGGTGGTTTAACTTACACACTTGAGTCGTGCAGATTAATGACCGCAGGTGCGATTGATTTAAAATTAAGCCCGTCGGTTGTAACAGCGATTGCTAAATACCATATGACTGAAATGGGTCGTACGGTAATGAATGATGCAATGGATATTCATTCAGGTAAAGGAATTCAAGTAGGGCCTAATAACTATTTGGCACATGGCTATATGGGTATCCCAGTATCAATTACGGTTGAAGGCGCGAATATTTTAACGCGTAACTTAATGATATTTGGCCAAGGTGCAACACGCTGTCATCCATTTGTTTTAAAAGAAATGGAAGCCGCTGCAATGGAAGATGACGACGCAGCACTTGAACAATTTGATGGTTTATTAATGAACCATATAATATTTGCAGCAAGTAATGCAGGTATGGCATTTGTGCATGGCTTAACACGTAGTTATTTTGCTAAAGCGCCTGTAGGTGGTGAAACGGCTGTTTATTATAAGCAGCTGAGCAGAATGAGCCGAGGCTTAGCTATTTGCACAGACGTGGCTATGTTAATGCTTGGCGGTGAGCTTAAACGAAAAGAAATGATATCGGCACGTTTGGGTGATGTATTAAGTCATTTGTACTTAGCATCAACTGTTTTAAAACGTTATGAAGACGAAGGGCGCCAACAAGCTGATTTACCATTTGTAAAATATGCTATTGAGAACTCATTATTTGAAATTGGCCAAGCGTTTAATGGCTTCTTTAAAAACTTTTCAAATCCGGTTGTTAATTTTACCCTTAAACGTATCGTATTCCCGCTTGGAAACCATTACCACAGACCAGGTGATGAAATTGCACAAAGTATTTGTGAGCGTATGACTCAACCGGGTGTATTTAGAAACCGCTTAACGCATTTATGTTATGTAGATGAAAATGCAGGTACAGGGGTCATGGAAAGCGCATTTTTAGCTATGCATGATATGCAAGCGCAGTTTAAAGATCTAAAACAATGGCAGCGTAAGGGCAGTGTGCCTGCAACGCTTGATATTGAAGGTGCTATAAATTATGCGCTTGAAAATAAGTTATTAGAGCAAACTGATGCAGATGCAATGCATCACGCTAATAAGTTACGAAAGAAAGCCATCGCAGTTGATAATTTTCAACCAGGTGAGCTGTAGCGCAGTACTTTAAATACTAACTAAAGCGAAAAAGGCCTTACAAATGTAAGGCCTTTTTATGTTTAATTCATTTATTTTAACGAGCGTAAGGGTCGGCAACTATTTTATCTATGTACCATTTGCCCTTTTTACGAAGCATTTTTACACTGCGCATTTCGTCAATTTTATCACCATTTAAATAGCCGGTAAAAATAAGGTTTATTTTGGCGTTATCACCGTATTGTTCACGGATGCTCATATTGGTCATATCAACTTCAATGGTTACTTCATCATATTGCATATTTACTAAGTTACGGGAAAACTGTTTTGCAGTGCCGTAGGATTTCATGATGCGCGTAAGATTGGGTGTTGCCATGGTGCTGGCTTTTTGAAGGTCTTGTTGGTTATAAAGCGCATCAAAATAAGCGGTTGCTGTATCGCCAGGAGTGTCGCCAAGTGTTTTGGTATCGTCTCCACAGGCTGATAAAAATAAACAGATAACCAAACTTAATAAACTCGTGATTTTTTTCATATTAGTTATTATTAATTAGTTTTTTTAAAGTGTGTGGTTTATCTAGGAAGATGTAAAGGTATGGGGGGCAATAAATAGAAAATTGGATAATAAATAATAAAAAAGGATGCCTAAAGCATCCTTTTAAAAATCTTAAAATTACTTATTGTACTAACTCTTGCTCACTAAATTCTTCATCAAACATTGGGCTTGATAAGTAACGCTCAGTTGCACTAGGTAGGATAACAACAATATTTTTATCTGCGTTTTCAGGTTTTTCAGCAATTCGCTTAGCTGCAACAACCGCAGCACCTGACGAAATACCGACTAAAATACCTTCTTTTTTCATTAACTGATGCGCCATTGCAATTGCGTCTTCGTTAGATACAAGCTCGGCACCATCAATTAAGTCCATATCTAAGTTGCCAGGGATAAAGCCTGCACCAATACCTTGGATTTTATGAGGGCCAGGTTTAATTTCTTCACCGGCAAGCGTTTGGCTAATAACAGGAGAGTTAGTTGGCTCAACAGCAATAGACTTAACGTTTAAACCTTTTTCTGTTTTAAGGTAGCGGCTAACACCTGTAATAGTACCACCAGTACCTACACCTGCTACAAAAAAGTCTACTTTGCCGTCAAGCGCATCGTAAATTTCAGGGCCTGTTGTTTCAAAGTGAATTTTTGGGTTTGCAGGGTTTTCGAATTGTTGTAATAAAATATACTTATCAGGTGCTGTTGCTTGAATTTCTTTTGCTTTCTCAATTGCGCCATTCATACCTTTAGCACCGTCGGTAAGCACTAGATTTGCACCTAATGCTTTTAATAGCTTGCGACGTTCTAGGCTCATGGTGTTTGGCATAGTAAGTGTTAACTTGTAACCACGTGCTGCTGCAACAAATGCAAGTGCAATACCGGTGTTCCCCGATGTTGGTTCTATAAGTTCTTTACCTTCAACAAGCTGACCTGATTTTTCAGCTTCCCAAATCATCGATGCACCAATGCGGCATTTGATACTAAAGCTTGGATTACGAGATTCAACTTTAGCGTATACATTCCCACCTGTAACACGGTTAAGTTTTACCAGCGGTGTATTACCGATGCTTAGTGAGTTATCTTCAAAAATAGTAGACATAATGTTCCTTTGGATGCAATCTGATCAACGTGTTAATAGCCTTTGCTACTAACTATATAAACACACTTTACTGTGAGTTTAAAAAAACTAAAGTAAAGTTTGGCTATAACATATATCTATTGGGCTTATAACCAGCCGAAATAAAAATCAATTATTAACGGTGCTTTAGTTATTATAGGTGCGGGCTTAATTTGAAATTTAAAGAGTAAAAACTCGTTTAGTCAAAAAATGTTCGAAAGAGCATTGGATCAAGCTGTATTTGTTCGTTATTTGTGCATATGAATGTAACTTGAATAGTTTTATCACACAATGCGTCTAAAACATGATAAAAACACGTATCTAAATTCAATTAAGCAATCACAATGAAGTTAATCTTAAAATTAATTGCCGGTATTGTGGCCGGTATCTTAGTCGGACTGTATGTACCTATAACTGGTGTTGAACTTTTATTTACAGTAAAAGAGCTGATTGGTCAAATTATCTCCTTTACCATCCCTCTTATCATTTTATTTTTTATTGCATCGGGTATTGCTGGCCTACCAAAAGGGTCTGGTCACTTACTTGGTAAAACAGTAGGGTTTGCTTACAGCTCTACCATTATTGCCGGTACGCTTGCATTTTTATTAGTAAGTGCTGTTATACCTTTTTTAAGTGGTGGCATTACATTTGAAACAGAAGTTGCTACTGAAATAGGTAGTTTTATTGATTTAGAAATTCCACCTCTGATGGGTGTAATGACCGCATTAGTGACTGCTTTTGTATTTGGTATAGGCATGAGCCAACTAGAACTTGATACGCTTAAAAAGGTGTCTGATCAGGGTCGTGATGTAGTGGACGGGTTATTATCGAAAGTAATTATTCCAGCTTTACCATTTTACATTGCTGGCGTATTTGCCGAAATGACGGTGGCAGGCACTGTGGTAGATACGTTGCAAACATTTGGTGTAGTACTAATTGCAGCGCTTGTTATGCATTGGTTATGGTTAAGCGTTTTATATATAGCGACAGGTATATTGTTAAAACGTAATCCAATCGAATTAGTTAAAAATATGCTACCAGCTTACTTTACAGCGTTAGGTACTATGTCAAGTGCAGCAACGATTCCAGTATCGCTTCAATCAAGTAAAGCAAATAACGTTAAAGAAGATGTAGCTAACTTTACAGTGCCACTTTGCGCGACTATTCACTTATCTGGCTCAACTATCACTATAGTAACCTGTGCAATGGCTGTTATGTTTTTATCGCCAAGCATGGAAGTTCCTTCATTAATGGGTATGCTACCGTTTATTATGATGTTAGGTGTAGTAATGATTGCAGCACCGGGTGCGCCAGGTGGTGCAGTCATGTCGGCGCTTGGTTTATTAACAAGCATGCTTGGGTTTAATGAAGGTGCTGTTGCATTAATGATTGCACTTTATTTAGCACAAGATAGCTTTGGTACTGCGTGTAATGTAACGGGTGATGGTATCATTGCGTTATGGGTTGACAGATTTAGCGAAAAATCGTCATCTTAAACTATTAGAGCGAGGCAATAATATTAATTATTGTTTCGCTTTATGTATGTTACTGTGGCAAATTAATTTAATTAAATTGCATGTTGTTAGGTAAGTGAGGATGTTCCATTGATTAATGTACTTTTAGTTGATGACCATGAACTTGTACGAACAGGAATCAAGCGTATTCTTGATGACGTACGAGGGTTTAAAGTAATTGGCGAAGCTAAAACTGGCGAAGAGGCTGTACAGTTTTGTCGTCAGCATGCGCCAAACATAGTATTAATGGATATGAATATGCCAGGCATGGGCGGATTAGAAGCGACTAAAAAGATTTGTCGTTACTGCCCAGATGTAAAAATTATTGTGCTTACTGTTAATTGTGAAGACCCGTTTCCGAGCAAGGTAATGCAAATTGGTGCACATGGCTTTTTAACTAAAGGTGCAGGTTCTGATGAAATGGTTCGTGCCATTCGTTGTGTTCATGCTGGTCAGCGTTACATTGCACCTGAAATTGCACAGCAGATAGCGCTTGCACAAGTGACAGGCCGCACAGATGAAAACCCTTTTCAGAGTTTATCTGAGCGCGAACTGCAAATTATGCTTATGATCACCAAAGGTGAAAAAGCACAAAATATAGCTGAACGCTTAAATCTAAGCTCTAAAACAGTAAATAGCTATCGTTACCGTATGTTTGAAAAGTTAAATGTAGGTGGTGATGTTGAGCTTACCCATTTAGCTATTCGTCATAAAATGATTGATATAGACGTTTCGTACTAACTATAATTTATGTCTGAATTCGATCACGTACATTTTCTCAAAACGCTATCAAGTGAGCCGGGCGTATACCGCATGCTTGATAGTGACAACCAAGTTATTTATGTTGGTAAAGCAAAGCATCTAAAAAAGCGTGTGAGCAGTTACTTTAGAAGTAATATTACCGATAGCAAAACACGCGTTTTAGTGAGTAATATTTGTAACATTGAAGTCACCCTCACCAATACTGAAACCGAAGCGCTGCTGCTAGAAAATAATCTAATAAAAAAATATCAGCCTCGGTACAACATATTATTACGCGACGATAAGTCGTACCCCTATATTTTACTCACTAGCCATAAACACCCTCGTTTAGCATTTCATCGTGGCAGTCGTAAAATTAAAGGTGAGTACTTTGGGCCTTTCCCAAGCGCAGGAGCGGTATCTGAAAGCTTGCGGTTAATGCAAAAAATATTTCCTGTTCGTCAATGTGAAGATGCTTATTACCGCGCAAGAAGTCGCCCGTGTCTGCAATATCAACTTAAACGTTGCTCAGCTCCATGTGTAAATAAAGTAACTGATGATGATTACAGTGAGCAAGTTGACTATGTTCGTAAATTTTTAACGGGTAAATCTCACGAAGTTATTGCTGATTTAATAAAAAAAATGGAAGCAGCCAGCCTGCAATTAAACTTTGAATTGGCGGCAAAAGTTCGCGACCAAATAATGCTACTTCGTAAAATGCAGGAGCAACAGTCTATTTCTGGTAACTTTGCAGAAATGGATGTTGTCGGTTTTGCGCATTTAAACGGGTTAAACGGCATTCATTTATTAATGATCCGCGATCATAAAGTACTGGGTAGTAAAACCTATTTTCCAAAAGTACCTAAAGATTCGAGTGAGCAAGAAATATTGACTTCATTTTTAGGACAGTACTATTTAGCGCCAGGAGCAACAGGGCGTATTGCAAAAGAAATCATATTACCGTTTGAAATAGAAGAGAGCGGGGCACTCGGCGAAGCGCTTACACAAATAAGTGAGCGCAAAGTAATCCTTAAAGTGGTCACTCGTGGTGAGCGTGCGCAATACTTACAACTGGCCAATAAAAATGCATTAAACAGTATTGCGGTTAAACAAAGTACCCAAGACTCTATTAATAAACGTTATGCACAATTAAAAGCAACACTGCGACTTGACGATATTACCCGAATGGAGTGTTTTGATATAAGCCACACCATGGGGGAGAACACCGTTGCAAGTTGTGTTGTATTTGACTCACAAGGCCCAAATACAAAAGAGTATAGGCGCTACAACGTAACAGGTATTACAGGTGGCGATGATTATGCTGCAATGGAATTTGCACTTAACAAGCGCTATAACAAGTTAGTAGACGAAGACAAAATTCCAGACGTTATCTTTATTGATGGCGGTAAGGGGCAGTTAGGACGCGCTGAGCAGTACTTTTCTAATTGGCCGCACACTAAAATGCCTTTATTAGTCGGTGTTGCAAAAGGAACGAGTCGTAAACCCGGTCTTGAAACACTATTGATTGACGGTGGACGCAAAACCATTCCGATGGATTCAGATGCGCCTGCGCTTCATTTGATTCAGCATATACGTGATGAGTCTCACCGTTTTGCTATTGCAGGGCATCGTAATAAACGACAAAAACAACGTACACAATCACTACTAGAAGAAATAAATGGAGTAGGTTCTAAGCGTCGCCAAACATTATTAAAATATTTAGGGGGCATGCAGGGTGTAAAAGCTGCTAATATAGAACAGTTAAAGAAAGTTCCTGGGATCAGCCCTGACATGGCTGAGAAGATATTTAACCATTTGCATGACAAGGGCTAGCCCTACATGCGAATATAGCAAAAAAGACATATCCAAGTAGTTATGTGGAATATTCCAAACACACTCACAACATTTAGACTTTTTCTTATCCCCGTTTTTTTGGTGATATTTTATTTGCCTTATAGCTGGGCTTTTTTTGCTGCCGCCTTTATTTTTTGGCTTGCATCGATCACCGATATATTAGACGGTTATTTGGCAAGAAAGCTTGAGCAATCAACTCCTTTTGGTGCTTTTTTAGATCCTGTTGCTGACAAAGTAATGGTATGTGCTGCACTTGTAGCGTTATCTGATCAGTACCAGTCAATGTATATGACAATACCTGCTCTTATTATAATAAGCCGTGAAATTATCATATCTGCACTTCGTGAATGGATGGCAGAGCAGGGTAAGCGTGGTAATGTAGCTGTATCAAATATGGGTAAAATAAAGACGGCTGCACAAATGTTAGCCATTATCGGTTTGATTTGGCAATATGATACGTGGATGAACTATTTAAGTTTTGGACTACTGTACATTGCGACCTTTTTAACCTTGAGTTCTATGATGCAATATTTACGTGCAGCATGGGGTGAATTGACTAAAAATTAACTCTAAATGTATAATAACGCACCGTTTTAGATAAAAAACAAGCAAACAGTTCAAAACTAGCATTTTTTGTATTGACGCGTTTAATAATCTCTGTAGAATGCGTCCGTGTTGAGAGGGCATAGCCCCCGAGATAAACAAAACGGTAATTAATCAGTTACCTGAATGTTCACATAAATCATCATGTGTTAATTCAAATAACTGATAAATAAAATGCGGTACTAGCTCAGTTGGTAGAGCGCGACCTTGCCAAGGTCGAGGTCACGAGTTCGAGCCTCGTGTACCGCTCCAAGTTTATCTCAAGGTTATTACTCCAGTATTGGGGCGGAATGGCAGAGTGGCCATGCACCGGATTGCAAATCCGTTTACCTCGGTTCGACTCCGGGTTCCGCCTCCATTTCAACACTCCACACGCTTTAATTAGCAAACTCGATGCCCGAGTGGTGGAATTGGTAGACACAAGGGATTTAAAATCCCTCGACTAACAAGTCGTGCCGGTTCAAGTCCGGCCTCGGGCACCACTTTGTGGTTTAATTACATTACCAAGTGTAATTTATAAAATAGTTAATTTAGAATTAATATGATGCGGTACTAGCTCAGTTGGTAGAGCGCGACCTTGCCAAGGTCGAGGTCACGAGTTCGAGCCTCGTGTACCGCTCCATATTAGTTTTATCCACTTGCTTTTAATAGCAAACTCGATGCCCGAGTGGTGGAATTGGTAGACACAAGGGATTTAAAATCCCTCGACTAACAAGTCGTGCCGGTTCAAGTCCGGCCTCGGGCACCACTTTAAATTATTTTACCAAGATGATTTGAAGTTGATAAAACAGTATTTTGCGGTACTAGCTCAGTTGGTAGAGCGCGACCTTGCCAAGGTCGAGGTCACGAGTTCGAGCCTCGTGTACCGCTCCAAATTATTTGGATACATTTAGGCGGAATGGCAGAGTGGCCATGCACCGGATTGCAAATCCGTTTACCTCGGTTCGACTCCGGGTTCCGCCTCCATATAATTTACTCCACACGCTTTAATTAGCAAACTCGATGCCCGAGTGGTGGAATTGGTAGACACAAGGGATTTAAAATCCCTCGACTAACAAGTCGTGCCGGTTCAAGTCCGGCCTCGGGCACCATCTCTCTATTAAGCGCTCTGCTTAAAAAATATCCAATAAATCTTCTGATATCTATAAAATATCCAGTAAAAATCTTGATTTATCATTTTTATGTTTTCTATGATTTATATTATCTTGATATGCACTATTTTATGCATGGTCTACCCAATAATAGGGTTGTGTGATAGTTCATTAAGAGTTTGTATATCTATCGTATTAAAGATATATATGAGTAAGCATAATGTAATATTTCCAAACCCAATCCTATAGCGCCTCAAATAAACCAGCCATGCAATCCTTAGCGACACACAGTACTTTATGCTGATGAATACACTTTGAACTGAACTAAGCGTCATAGACTTATGATAACAACCAGTAAAGTAGGCCATTAGCTTTAAAAAATTCAAAACAGTAAAGCAATCTACACCTCGAGAGCAAATAACCTTGAAAGCAAAGTTCAAACACTTATGTGCTGGTAGCATAAAGTAATACCAATCTGCTTATATATGGGGTCTATTTAAGGTTAAGGAAATTACGCTAGATTTAGGCAAAAATTTTTGTATCTAGTGTTCTAAATAAAAATTTTTAACGACGTTATAGTGCAATTTAATTCGTTAAATTGCTCAGAGATTTATGCAGGTTGGTATAGTTGTCGAATTGGTTGCTAACACATGCTCATTGGAAGTTAAAAATCGCGGGTAAGAGTAAGTCTAGAGTTATGGTGAGAACTTCAAATAGGTAAACAATAAAGTGCTTATACATAATGCAGAGCTGTGGGCATTAAACATCTGTTTTTGTAGGTTGTCTTATCTAGGCTGATAATCAGATAATGTCTATACGGTTCTTATCGTCCGTAACAGCTTTTACTTATAAATGATCGAGTGCTATGTGTCAGGACTTTTTATTTTTAGAACTAAAAAAGCGAGCCGTAGCTCGCTGTTTGTTGTTTATTTCCAGGCTTCGGGGTCAACCTCTTTATCGAGTTTTGGATGTTTACTTTTATCAAAGGTAGGTATTAGACCTTTCTTACGTTGCTCGTTATAATCTTTCGATAGCCATACAACAACTCCTGAAAGCATAAATAACGCTATAACGTTTACAATGGCCATTAAACCCATTGATATATCTGCTAACGTCCAAATTAAACCAAGCTCACCAATAGCACCAAACATCACCATACCCAAAACAACAAGCCTAAAGATAAACATCCCTTTATTAGAGTTGTGCTCTAAAAACATTAAATTTGTTTCAGCGTAAGAGTAATTAGCCACAATAGAAGTAAAAGCAAAAAAGAGTATAGCGATTGCAATAAAGTAAGTACCCCAGTCACCAACATGTTCTTGTAACGCCGCTTGTGTAAGTTCAATCCCCATAACACCAGATTCAGGTACTAATTGCTGCGATAACAGAATAAGAGAAGCTGTCGCTGTACAAATAACAATAGTATCAATAAATACACCTAGCATTTGCACATAACCTTGTGATGCGGGGTGAGGAGGGTAAGGCGTTGCAGTTGCAGCGGCATTAGCTGCACTACCCATACCAGCTTCGTTTGAAAACAAACCACGCTTTATACCTTGGATCATCGCTTGCGTAACACCATAACCAATTGCACCTGCACCGGCTTGTTCAATACCAAAAGCACTTTTTACTATAAGTACAATTACATCAGGTAATGCAGTGAAGTTGATAGCGCATACGTAAAGGGCAACTAATAAGTAAGCTAATGCCATAAACGGCACAACCATTTCTGCAAAACGAGAAATCGTTTTCAATCCACCAAAAATAATAATACCAGAGCCGATAACCAAGCAAATGCCTACTATATACTTAGGTACATCAAACGCTACTTCAAATGCTGCAGCAATAGAGTTTGACTGTACTGCGTTAAATACTAAACCAAAGGCTAAAATTAAACATAACGAGAATAAAATCCCCATCCAACGTTTGCCTAAACCGTTTTGCATGTAATAAGCAGGGCCACCTCTAAAATTACCATCTGCATCTTTTGTTTTATAAGCCTGAGCTAAAGTACTCTCGGCAAAACTTGTAGCCATACCTATTAATGCAATAAGCCACATCCAGAAAATAGCACCTGGACCACCTAGATATAAAGCAACAGCAACACCAGCCATATTACCAGTACCGACACGAGCTGCTAATGAAGTACAAAAAGCCTGAAAGGATGAAATTTCGTTATCGGCACATTTACGAGATCCAAACATAACTTTGAACATATGCGGGAATTGCACAAATTGAATAAAGCCTAGTCGAAAAGTAAAGAAGAGGCCCGCTGCTATTAATAAGTAGACGAGAACTTGGCCCCATAGAAGGGCACTTATACTGTTTATTATGTCTGTCATGGATACTGCCTAAATACATGAGTTAAAAAAAGTGACCGCAACTTATCACATCAGGATAAAAGTGTTTAGTTTTAAAGTTCAAAAACAGAGTTATCAACAGGGTTTTGTGGGTAACTTGTGCTTATCGTGTGCGCTTGCTTGGGGCTTAATTTTAATTACTATTTTATGCAAATAACGCTTGCGTAAAATCCGCAGCTCCCTATAATGCGACCCCACTGAGACGGGATATGGCGACGCGCAGCGGACAACGCATAGCGAGGCAGGAACAACTCAGAGAGTTAAATAAAACTTCGGTTTTAAATCTTCCAAAAGAAAGTTTAAAACTAAGTGTTGA
>NZ_WTKY01000025.1:0-40466 GCF_011378815.1 Pseudoalteromonas sp. 31A1
ACACCCTGAGTTGTTCGTGCCTCGCTATGCGTTGGCGTTTCCCGTCTCAGTGGGGTCGCATTATAGGGAGATCCGAAAACAGATCAACCTTTTTTTGAAGAAAACTTGAAATAATGTGCTGTTCGCACATATTTGCATCGAAATGGTTACTTTAAACACTAAAAAGGCCCTGATGGGCCTTTTTAATTAGTTTACTATGAGCTTCCACCCAAGTTTACCTTGCTGTTTAGACTCTTGTTGTAGCTCGCTGGCCATTAATGGATGATCTTTTAACCAGTTACTTTCAAACTTAAGGTCTAACACTTCATTTTTAGCAGTTAACTCAAACATAGGCAGTACATCATCTTGTCTGCGCATTGATAAGATGACTGCTATCCGTAGTAATCTCACTATATATTGCGCCAATAGACTATTTACGCCGAGTGAATTAAAACAGCCTTTTGGAAAATCAGAACGATGCGCATCTGCTACCGCTACTATTAATTTATGCTCTGACTGTGAAAAACCAGGCATATCGGTATTTTCCAAAATATAAGCGGTGTGTTTATGGTACTGCTTATATTCTATTAGTAATCCAATCTCATGAAGCTGCGCTACCGCTTTTAATAGTGGTAACCCATTTAAACGTTCAATTGGCCAATCTTTATCAATACTTACCGCTAACTGCATAGCTAAGCTTGAAACCCGACACGCTTGTTTTTGATCAACGTGATAACGACTCATAAACCCATCAACTGTGCGTTTACGAATGTCGTTATTATGAAACTCCGGAACCATGCTATATAAAACGCCTTCACGCAGTGCTCCACCCGCCAATCCCATTTTTTCTATTTCAAGAGATTCAAATAGTGCGATTAAGATTGCGAGCCCTGATACAAATACCAGTCGACGGTCTTCACTTAATCCAGGAAGGTCTAGCGCTGCAATAGTGCTAAATGCAATTGCTTGCTCTTTTATAGTGTTGAGCTTTTCAAGCGTAAGTAAATCGTCAAGATTTTGAGCGACCATAATTTCTTGAATTGCTTGCACTGTGCCAGAAGCACCAGATGCAATTTGCCATCCCGCTGTTTTATATTCTGGAGAAATTTCATCAATGACTGTACGAGCTGCTTTTATGGCTGCGTTAAAGTTACTCTTACTTAATTGGCAGTCTTTGAAATAGCGTTCAAGATAGGTAACACACCCCATATTGAGGCTTTTGTAATGTAAGGCATCAAATGCTTTACCAATTACAACTTCGGTACTTGCACCACCAATATCAATAACAAGCTGTTTGCCAGTACAAGATGAAGTATGAGCAACACCTTTATAAATTGTACGCGCTTCTAATTCTCCGCTAATAACATTAATGTTATGGCCAAGAATCTTTTCTGCATGATTTTTGAATACTTCGGCGTTAGTGGCTAGCCGTAAGGTGGCTGTTGCTACTATGGTGATGTTTTTATCTGGGATATCTTGTAGACGCTCAGCAAAAAGGGCAAGGCATTCCCAGCCTCGCTGCATTGCTTCAGTGCTCAATACGTTATCTTTATCAAGCCCTGCGGCTAATCGGACTTTGCGTTTAACACGTCCAATTGTTTGTAGACCGCCAGCAATTGATTTGGCTATAAGCATATGAAAGCTATTTGAGCCCAAATCAATAACTGCGTACACATTTTTTTGCGGTTTAAGTTGCCCCACCGTTCAAAAACCTCTAGTTACTACTACTTATACAAACGGTCGTTTACGACCGTCCTTTTTGGTAACTATTATTTGGGCGACGTCCGCTGTTATTACTACGGTTACGTGGACCTGTTGAATAGTTGCGCTTTCTTTGAATAATAGGCTGAGTTAAATCATCTAGCAATGCTGTTTTATCATAATGTGATAAAGGAATGCTGTGCTCTATATATTCTTCAATTTCATGCAGGTTATATGCATATTGCTCACATGCAAAACTAATTGCGTGGCCTGATGCACCAGCGCGGCCAGTACGGCCAATACGGTGAACATAATCTTCACAATCGTCAGGTAAATCAAAGTTAAATACATGACTTACTTCTGGAATATGAAGACCACGCGCTGCAACATCAGTCGCAACTAAAAAGTCTAAGTCGCCTTTGCTAAACTGCGCTAATATAGTTTGGCGTTTTTTCTGGTTAACATCACCAGTAAGCATACCTACACGATGACCGTCTGACTTAAGCCAAGCATATACTGTTTCACAACTGTGCTTGGTATTTGCAAACACGATTGCTTTCTCTGGCCATTCTTCTTCAATTAAGGTTAACAACAGCTTAATTTTATCTTCTTGCGAAGGATGAAATAGCTCTTCTTGAATACGTTTACCCGTTTTAACGTCAGGTTCAATTTGAACATGTTCTGGGTTTGTCATGTGCTCAAAAGCTAATTCTTGTACGCGATACGATAATGTGGCAGAAAATAATAAGTTTAAACGCTTTGATGTATCTGGCATACGATCGAACATATAGCGAATATCTTTGATAAAACCTAAATCGAACATACGATCAGCTTCGTCAAGCACGACTACCTCAATTTCATTAAGGGTGTAACAGCCTTGCTTATACAGATCAATTAGACGACCTGTAGTACCAATTAAAATATCAACGCCTTTTTCTAGTTGTGCACGTTGTTTTTCGTAATCTTCGCCACCATATACTAAACCTAAGTTAAGATTACAGTGCGGCGCTAAAATTTTAGCATCTTTATGTATCTGAATCGCAAGCTCCCGAGTAGGGGCCATGATCAGGGCTCTTGGATGTTTACTAGGTGCTTTGCTAGATTGTAATAACCGATGGCACGTGGCAGTTAAAAACGCCAACGTTTTGCCTGTACCTGTTTGAGCTTGGCCCGCGATATCGCGTCCATCACAAATAAAAGGTAGGCATTTTGCTTGAATAGGTGTGCAATATTCAAACCCATTCTCGGTTAAACCGGCAACCACTTCCGGTGCGATAGCAAAGTCTGAAAACTTTTTATCGGTTAAATGTGTCTTAGTCATAGCGTTTAAGCATAACGTTTAAACTTGCAATAAGAAACAAGAGTGTTTAAATACGCACTAAATATTTCGCCTAACTAAATCGGAGAGCGCAATGAGCGAGAAAATAATCCAAATTACTGACGATAGCTTTGAAGCTGACGTATTACAATCTGACAAACCAGTACTAGTAGATTTCTGGGCTGAATGGTGTGGACCTTGTAAAATGATCGCCCCTATTCTTCACGAAGTTGCTGATGAATACGACAGCCGTGTGACTGTTGCTAAATTAAACATTGACCAAAATGCTGGCACACCGCCAAAATTTGGTATTCGTGGTATTCCTACTTTACTTCTTTTTAAAGATGGTCAAGTAGCTGCAACGAAAGTAGGTGCTCTTTCAAAAACTCAACTTATTGAGTTTTTAGAAAACAACATCTAACTGTAAGCTAGAACAATAAAAAGGGCTTTTTGCCCTTTTTTAAATTTATTTTGTATAAAGACTGGACGCTTTGCCAGTGAACTGCTAGTTTATAAAGCCAACTAATCCTTAGTTATATTCAACAAACCTCACTCAACGATCAAAGCGATTTTGAGTATGACAACTGTAATAAAGAACCCACCAATATGCATTTACGCGAATTAAAAGACAAGTCCATTAAAGAGCTTGTAGACTTAGCTGAGTCCATGGGGCTCGAAAACGTAGCCCGCTTAAGAAAGCAAGATATCATTTTTGCCATTCTTAAATCCCATGCCAAAGGCGGAGAGAATATCTTCGGCGGCGGTGTATTAGAGATTTTACAAGATGGTTTCGGCTTCTTAAGATCATCAGAAGCCTCTTACTTAGCTGGCCCAGATGACATTTATGTTTCACCTAGCCAAATTCGCCGTTTCAGCATGCGTACTGGCGATTCAATTTCAGGTCTTATTCGTCCACCTAAAGACGGTGAACGTTACTTTGCTTTACTTAAAGTAAATGAAGTTAACTTTGATAAACCTGAAAACTCTCGAACTAAAATTCTTTTTGAAAACCTTACTCCATTACATGCAAACGAACGTTTTCGCATGGAACGTGGTAACGGCAGTAAAGAAGATATTACAGCCCGTGTACTTGATTTAGCATCTCCTATTGGCCGCGGCCAACGTGGTTTGTTAGTAGCTCCGCCAAAAGCGGGTAAAACAATGCTACTTCAAAATATTGCACAATCAATTACGCACAATCATCCTGATGTAACATTAATGGTTTTACTTATTGATGAACGTCCGGAAGAAGTAACAGAGATGCAACGCCTAGTTAAAGGTGAAGTTATTGCATCAACGTTTGATGAACCAGCTTCTCGTCACGTACAAGTTGCCGAAATGGTTATCGAAAAAGCAAAACGCCTAGTTGAACATAAAAAAGATGTTGTTATCTTATTGGATTCAATCACTCGTTTAGCACGTGCTTATAACACCGTTATTCCTTCATCAGGTAAAGTACTTACTGGTGGTGTTGACGCTAACGCATTACATAAACCTAAGCGCTTCTTTGGTGCTGCACGTAACGTTGAGGAAGGTGGTAGCTTAACAATCATAGCTACAGCTCTTATCGATACTGGCTCTAAAATGGATGAAGTTATCTACGAAGAGTTTAAAGGTACTGGTAACATGGAACTTCACCTTAACCGTAAAATTGCGGAAAGACGTGTGTTCCCAGCTATCGACTTTAACCGCTCAGGTACTCGTCGTGAAGAATTACTAACAAAACCAGATGAACTTCAAAAGCTTTGGATTTTACGTAAAATTGTTCATGACATGTCAGAAATTGATGCAATGGAATTCTTAATCGATAAACTATCGATGAGCAAAACCAATGATGAATTTTTTGATTCGATGAGACGCCAATAAAAGCGTTTTAATTGAATAAAAAAGCGCCTTAGGCGCTTTTTTTGTGTCTGGATTAAATACAGTTTAACTTTCATTATACTTTTTAAGTACACCCTGCAGCGTATCAACGAGCGCTTTAAAATCATTTGCACTGCTTTTTTGGCTTCTGCGTAGAAGTGCTCTGTCTAAATTTTTAGCCGATTGCGCAATTTCATCCAAACCAAACATTTGTGCAGCCCCTAAAATGCGATGGCTATCTTTTTGTAGCGCATCTAAATCTTCGCTTATAAAATGCTGCGTAATCGTTTCACTCTCCAAAGCAAAGCTCTGCTTGAAACTAATCACAAGATCGCTCATATCAACTTCATTTTGCTTTGTAATTGGCTGATCTTCTGCATTATGTAGGTGACTAGAAAGCGCTTTATAAAATGACTCTTTGTCTATCGGTTTACCTAAGTAACCAGTAAACCCTAACTCTAAATAACCATCCACTTCATGACTCATAGCATTTGCTGTTAAAGCAAAAATAGGTCGCTCAAAACCACATTGTTTTAATAGCTGAAAAGCAGAACGCCCATCCATCACTGGCATTTGAATATCGAGCAATACCAAATCTGGATATTCTTTTAAGCACTGCTCTACCGCTTGCTCACCATTTTCAACAGCAATAACCTCGAGTCCCATTGAGCGTAAATAACGACTTATTAACCTACGATTATCAGGATGATCCTCCGCAAGTACAACACGCCCTGCTAATTGCTTATTTGCCTTAGGAGCACTTTGAGTTTCAATCATGCTTTGAGATTTATTTACTTCTGCGCACGGTAAAAAGAACGAAAACTGACTGCCCTTTTTGTATTCGCTTTGTACGCTGATATAACCACCCATCATCGCAGCTAATTGTTGCGATAAGCTAAGGCCTAACCCTGTACCACCAAAGCGACGGCTAATGCTGTTATCAGCTTGGCTAAAGCATTCAAAAATAAGCTTTAACTGTTTAGAGCTCATACCAATACCGGTATCTTTTACAATAATAACTAGTCCTTGCTCACTCTTATTTAATGCAATAATGATCTGCCCTGAATGAGTAAACTTAATAGCATTTGCACATAAGTTTATAAGAATCTGCTTTACGCGTATTAAATCCAGCTTAGTGTAAAACTCATTACCCACTTGATTGTCTAAAATAAGATGTAGATTTTTTGCTTTTGCTTGGGTGATAAACATTGCGTGCACATCATTTACGAGCTCTACAATATCAAAGCACGAAATATTTAACTCTAATCTATTGGCTTCAATTTTACTTAAATCGAGTACATCATTTATTAAGCTTTTTAAATGGTCACTGTGACGCTGAATTACTCTTAATTCATCTTTAAGTGACTCAGGCTCATATAATTCATTAATTAAAGCATCTGTTTGCCCTAAAATAGCCGTTAGTGGAGTGCGAATTTCGTGACTAATATTAGCCAAAAACTGGCTTTTAACATCGTTGGCTTCTCTCAGCTCTTGTGCAATTGCCTGCAATTCTGCAGTACGTTGCGTAACTTGTTCTGTTAACTGCTGCTTAGCGCGTTTTTCTGCACCACGGCGATAAAGCGCAATACCAGTTACGACAACTAAAAGTAATAGTAAAAAAGAGAATAAAGTAAGCTGAGAACGCTGCGACATTTTTAGCTCTTGCACACGGCGATCTTGTTTAAGTTTTTCTATCTCTTGGTTTAATTGCGTTGCTTTAAATTGATGCTGAAGTACCGCTAGTGCATTTATAATTGCCGTACTTCTGAGCTTTCGCAACTCACTAATATATTTTTGTTGCAAAGCCATTGCGCTTGAATAATCGCCTTTACTGGCTTCAAGAAGTGCTTTGGCCCCCAAGCTCTCTCTAATTATTCGCTCACTACCATATTCATGAGCAAGTAAAATTGCTCTATCTAAATTTATTTGCGCCTCTTCTAAGTTGCCCTTAACAAACTGAATTTTAGCCAGCGCATGTAGCGCATTAAGCTCTAAATTATGGTTATCTATTTTAAGGGCGTAGTACTCACCTAATTTAGCTTGCTCGTACGCTTCATCCACTTTTTTTAATACTAAATTAGTATTTGCTAGGTTTGTATATTGTGTAGATAACTTATTGTAATCATTAGCTGAAATATAATAGCGTAGCGCTAGCTGGTAATAATGCAGTGCTAAGTCAAATTGATTACTCTCCATATGGGCAACACCCATATTGTTATATACCTGCGCAATACCGCTTTTATCATCTAATCGTTGATAAACCTTAAGTACATCTTGATAAAGACCAAACGCACTATCGTAGCGTGATAAGCGTATATAAACGCCTGCTATATTAAGTAGTATATCGGTTTTATCTTGCTCGCTGCCGTACGCCTCGTAGATAGCTTTTGCTTTTAAATAAAACTCTAGGGTATCGCCTAGCTTATTCATATTAAAATAGGCCAAACCAATATTATTTAATAAGTTTGCCTGCTCTAGTAATTGCTTATTCTTTTCTGCTAATGCTAGGGTACGGGTATATTCAATAATCGCTTTTTGAAATAAGCCTTGATAAAAAAGTACAACACCTTGCATTTTTATTGCACGAAAGTGCTCATCAGGGAAGAAAGTATCCGAAGTATGTTGTTCAAGTAATTTAAAGTAATGTAATGAGTCTTTAAAATTATCAACCGATAACGCAGTATTACCCAATGCCGAATAAACAGCGACACGCTCTTTTTTGGAGGCATTTTTATTAGCAAGTAGCATGTTTGCTAATTGTAATTTAGGCTCCCACTGCACTTCGTTTTTGAATTGCTCAAATAACGAATCATTATTTTGGGCATAGCTAGGAGCTATTAGTACACAGCATATAGTAAATAAGAGGCATTTTAACTTGCCCAGCATAATTTTAATCCTTCAAACCGTTACTTATATCAGTGTAATCTTTATTGAAGATACACCAACTACTAGGACCTAAACAATGCTTAACCCACTGATTGATGAGATTTTTGAGCTAATACTAACAAAGCAGGTTTGGCAAGTTCATACTTTAGCAGCAGAACTGACAAACCGCAGCGCTATGACCACTCTCGATAAAAGTCCTGAACGTGATTTATTTAAACGTAACTTTTTAATTATGAATGCACTGTACCAACTGCAGGCACAATTACGCCCTCAGAGTTTACTCATTTCAGCTCTGCATATCGAGCTTTTAGAAAAAGGAGATAATAGTTTAGTAACAACAAGCGAAAATTTGCGAGATTATTATTTAGATTGGCATAATTACGATACCAGTGAAGAGCAGATTGATGAGCTTTTAAATAGCTTTTGGCGTCAGTTTAAAACGATATCACCACAACAGACTTTAAATGAAAATGAATTTAAAGCATTGGCTTTAGAATGGAAGTTACCTGAAAATTTCACTCTTAAAAATGTTCAAAAGCGCTGGAGACAACTTGCATTACAAGTGCACCCAGATAAACCAAATGGCTGTGAAGTTGAGTTTAAAAAAATACAAACACAATACGAGCAGCTAAAGGTAGCTGCTCGTTAATCTATTAATTTAGAAGTTTAAATTAACGAGTAAGGCGACGTGCGCGTATTTTACGCCCTTTAATATTGCCTTCGGTTAATTTACGAAGCGCAGGTTTTAATGAGTTACGCTCAACAGCAACAAACGCTACGTTATCAAGTACGTTAATTTTACCCACCTGACGACCTGCAACCCCATCTTTACCCGTTAAAGCACCTAAAATATCACCTGCACGTACTTTTTGTTTTTTACCTGAATCAATCATCAAAGTAACCATTTCAGGGCGGTACGGTGGCTTGTCTAATAAATTAAATGGTGGCATTTGCTCTGGAGTAATATCACGTTCGTAATGTTCGCCTATTTGAGCAATTTTAAACGCTTCTGCTTCACCGTAAATAGAACATGCAATGCCCTTTTTACCAGCGCGACCAGTACGACCAACACGATGCACATGTGTTTGCGTGTCATGTGCTAAATGGTAGTTAATCACCATATCCATGTCGTCAATATCTAAACCACGTGCAGCAACATCGGTTGCAACAAGTATTGAAGCACTTTTATTTGAAAAGTGAATTAACGTACGTTCACGATCGCGCTGTTCTAAATCACCGTGTAGCGAAACAGCACTAAAGCCTTCATCAGCTAAATCGTCACACACTTGTTGTGTTTCTACTTTAGTATTACAAAACACAACACAGCTTTGTGGTGTAAATTTAAGTAATAATAATTTTAGCGTTGGATAGCGCTGCTTATTATTATCCATTTTGTAGAAGTACTGCTTAATTGTGCTTTTGGCTTGCTCTTCTTCTACTTTAACCATTTCTGGATTTTTAAGTACACGCTTAGCAATTGCTTCAATAGCTCTTGGGAATGTTGCACTAAATAACAATGTTTGACGATTTTGTGGAATGCGCTCAATAATTGCATCAAGTGTATCTTGAAAACCCATATCAAGCATTTGATCGGCTTCATCAAGTACCAATGTTTCAACATCATCTAAACGTAAAGTACCTTTACGAATATGGTCATCAACACGCCCAGGTGTACCAACAATAATATGCGCGCCATGTTCAAGCGAGCCTATTTGTGGACCAATTGATACACCGCCACATAACGTTAATATTTTAATGTTATGGATACCGCGCGCTAATTTGCGCATTTCAACCGCAACCTGCTCAGCAAGCTCTCGGGTTGGGCATAAAACTAACGACTGAATACGAAAGCGTTTTACGTTTAATTTAGCGAGTACACCCAAGCTAAACGCAGCAGTTTTACCTGAACCGGTTTTTGCCTGAGCAATGATGTCTTTACCAGCAAGTACAGGCGGTAAACTTTGCGCTTGTACAGGTGTCATGTGGGCATAGCCAAGTGTTGATAAATTATCAACGAGTCCAGCTGGTAAAGCCAAAGATGAAAAAGCAGTTGAAGTCACAGTAAGTTCCATAGCAATAAAAATAACATGGGGGAAAGCCCCACTAAATATGCTGCTAATAATAGCAGAATTCGTAATTAGCAACCATTAACAAACACATAATAAAGTACGTTAACAAAAGGTGTTGAAAATGATAGTAGTTTGCATTAAGATCGCGATTGTTTTTTACATATCACTGCTGGAAGCAAACAATGAAACTGAATTCTCTTTACATAGCACTATTAGCAAGCATTACAACAAACACATACGCAAACACTACTGACCTTGAGCGTATAGAAGTAAAAGGTAGCTACTTTAACGATTACAAAGTAGATAACGCTAATGGCGCAATGAGAACATCAGCTTCTTTACTTGAAACCGCACAATCTGTAACCGTAATAACCGACACTATTATTAGTGAGCAACTTGCCACTACCCTTGGCGAAGTACTCACAAATGACGCAAGCTTAACTGCAGGCTCACAACAACGAAATCGTGAGGTATTTAACTTACGTGGGTTTGAGCTAAGCTCATCAACAGGTTATTTACGTGATGGGCATCAGCATTGGTCGCACTACCAACAACCAATCGAAATTTTACAACAAGTTGAAGTAATTAAAGGCCCATCGAGCATTTTATATGGTCAATCAGGTCCGGGTGGCTTGGTGAACATGGTTACTAAAAAGCCTACAGCACAAACATTATTTAATACCAGTGCCGATGTAGATCAGCATGGTTCAACTCGCTTTATGGTAGATGCTGCAGGCGCCTTGACTGAATCTGAAGATTTACGTGCTCGTGGTATTTTAGTTAAACAAGATGTTGATTACTGGCGTGAATACCAAAACGGTGAAAACCGCGAGCGTGACCGCTTTTTAGGTGCTTTAGTTGTAGATTACGATATTAGCGACAACGCATTAGTACGTGTGCATTACGACCGCACAGACGACGAAGCCGGTTTAGATACTGGCGCATGGATAGACGAAAACGCCAATGTAATTGGTGATGATAAAACAATCCGTGATATGTCTTGGGCATTTACCGACATAACCGTAGAAAACCTAGGTGTAGACCTAGAAGTATTTTTAACCGATAACTGGCAAGTAAAGCTTGGCTATAACGAACAAACATTTGAGCGCCAACGCTTTGAATCAGCACCGAATATGCCAAGTGACTTTGTTGAGGGTGATAGCTATCAATCAAATCCTTATGATCGCTTTGATGATTGGCAATTTAAAACTGCATTTATTGATTTTATTGGTGAATTTAAAACGGGAAGTTTACAACATCAGTTTTTAATTGGCGCAAACTCGCTTAATTATTACTACGGGCAACGTCGTACCTCTGCCGACTCTTTTGATTTTTCTGCAGGACAAGCAGAACCATCTCGTCCATCAGTAAGCTATAAAACAGATGATACAATAAGCGAAACTGAATACGACTACTACGGTATTTACGTTCAAGACTTAATTTCGTTCTCACCAGAGTGGCAATTATCGCTAGGTGGCCGTTACGATAAACAAACACGAGAAGATGCAGATAACGAATCATTTGTACCAAAAGTAGGCGTGCTTTATCACCCAAATGCTTCTGCAACTATATACGCTAGTTACTCAGAAGGTTTCGAGCCTCAAGGCAGCGAAACATTAATTGATGAAACAGATGTAAATAACGGTATGAAATTAGATGCTATTACATCTGAGCAAAGAGAAATTGGTATTAAATGGCAATTATTTGATGACCGCCTAATGCTTACCAGTGCTATTTTTGATATTAGCAAAGAAGGTACTCTTGTTAGCGAACAACTTGAAGTTCCTATTGGGTCATTCACAAGTGAAACAAACCAAGTAGGTGAACAACGCCATAAAGGTTTTGAGCTAAGCGCACAAGGTGCCGCTACTGACCGTTTATTTGTAATGGCATCAACTATGTACCTAGATGCTAATTTTGAACGCGATGAAAAACTTGAAGGCAAACGCCCTACCGATGCACCAAAATGGTCGGCATCACTTTGGACTCGTTATGAATTAAACGATGCAATTGCACTTAATGCAGGTGCTTTTTACGAAGGTGAACGTTTTGCTGATAGCGCCAATACAATTACTAAAAATGCATATACGCGTGTTGATGTAGGTGCAACTTATAAGTTTAACTTAAGTAATACCGATATTAACTTACGCCTTAACATCGAAAACTTATTTGATAAAAGCTATTTAGGTGGTGGCGGCACAAATAATGTAACTGTTGGCGAGGGCACAAATCTTCGTTTAGCTGCGCAATTTAGCTTTTAAATAAATGCCTTAAATAACAGCTTTAAAATATAGCCCGCGTACATTTACGCGGGCTTTTTTATATCTAAATATTCACACCTAACAGCATTAAACCTATTACAAAGCCTATTCATCTCATCTATTTTTTATCATGTTTGTTACATGCTCTAATAGCGCTAATTATTAAAAAGGCCTACCAAAATGAAAAAATTAATTACCGCACTGCTGCTTACTAGCAGTATGGCTGCAAACGCTAACAGCGCCGAATTTACCCAAAAGCAATTACAACAAGTAGACAAAGTGCGCACCTCTGCACTAAATAGTGATTTAAGTTATAAATTACTAGAGTCATTAACAACTGAAGTAGGCCCACGCCTTCCTGGTACCGAAAACGATAAAAAAGCCGTGGCATGGGCTCAAGCCAAATTTAATGAACTGGGCTTTGATAAAGTATGGTTAGAAAAAGCCGCATTTCCTGAATGGCGCCGTTATAGCGAAAGCGGAAAAATACTAACACCAAGCGAGCAACCACTGCACTTAACTGCATTAGGTAACAGTATAAGCACGCCAAAAGATGGGATTACAGCGCCGGTTGTATTATTCGAAACACTTGATGAATTAAAAGCCGCACCGGCAAACAGTTTAAAAGGTAAAATTGCGTATATTAATTACCGTATGAACCGCGACATAGACGGGAATGGTTACGGACCTGCTGTAAAAGCACGCGGTACAGGCGCTATAGAAGCATCTAAAAAAGGCGCTGTTGCCTACATGATGCGCTCGGTTAGTACCGGTCATCATCGCTTTGCACACACTGGCGGTAGTTACTACAAAGAAGGTGTTACAAAAATACCTAACGTAACAATTGCTAACCCAGATGCAGATCAAATAGCACGCTTAGTTGCTTTAAATAAAGAAGTGTCGGTAAATATTAATGTGCAAACCGAAAGCCTTGGTGAAGGCACTGGTTATAACGTTATTGGCCAATTTAATGGTACCGAAAACCCTGAGCAATATGTATTAATTGGGGGGCATTTAGATTCTTGGGACTTAGGGACTGGCGCATTAGATGACGGCGCAGGCGTTGCACTAACAATGGCAGCCGCTAAACATATTAGCGATGTAAAACGTCCTAAGCGCAGTATTCGTGTGGTACTTTTTGCAGCTGAAGAGCTAGGTCTTTGGGGTGCAAAAGCTTATTTTGCAGAGCATAAAAACGAGCTAAGCAATATTGTTGCAGCCGCTGAGTCTGATTTTGGCGCCGATGTTGTATATGCTTTTGAATCGAACGTAAGCGCAGAGTCACTTCCTGTAGTTCGCGCTATAGCAAAAGAACTTGCGCCGTTAAATATTGAGCACATTGGTAAAAACCAAGCGAATGGTGGCCCCGATCTAATTCCACTTAAAGCAGCAACGTCAGCGCCTATTTTTGAACTTGCTCAAGATGGAACAGATTACTTTGATTACCACCATACAGCTGACGATACGCTTGATAAAGTGACACCTGCTAAGCTTCGTCAAAATACCGCTGCATATGCTGTATTTGCTCTAATGGCTGCCGATGCAAAAACCACTATCAAGCCTAAAGCTCAAAATAAGTAATAACAGACATACTTACTTACAGTTTGTAGCTTTAACTAACACGCTTCTTGTTTTACCTTTAGGTAATTAAACAAGGAGCGTGCTTTATGTTACTTTTCAACACGAGTGAATCATTTCCACATTTTGCACAAATAACACGCTGCCCTCACTGCCAAAGCGACGCCTACCATTTAGTAAATAAAAGCCGCTATTTACGATTTAGCATTTTACCTATGCTTGCCTTAAAATTAAGCTATAAACGCGAGTGCTATCAATGCGGAAAAAGCGAACCTGTTAAAATACCGCAACTACCGTTAATAGAAAAACTAAGCCTACCTAAATACTTTATTGGCGTATTTTTATTGCTTTGGATTGTTTCGTTTTTTTATCAACAACACCTTGATACCGAGACTCAAAAGCAAAGCTATTTGAATACACCTAAAATATATGACACCACTTAGTACACGCCGACAAATTTACACACGAACCCTGGACCCTAACCAATTTAAGAATTGCTCAAGTTTTAAGTTTTGATAAGCAGTTTATTACCTTTCAGATAAGCAACTACAGCTATAAACGTAATAATAGTATTACCTTGGCAATGCGTACCAGCCAACTAATTCAAGACAATTACTTCTCCACTAAAACAATCACCCTCCCTCGTGATGAAGTAAAGCGTTTGTATAAAGACGAAGCTATTTATGACGTGCTGCGACCTTATGCCAACAGCCTTTATGGCGGGTTTGTGATGTTTCCTCCCAAACCTAAGCCACTATATAAAGGTTTAAAACTCGATAAAAACAATCAACAAGGCATTATTTATTTTAAAGATAAGTTGTTTTTTGAAGCATTTAATAGCTTTAAGCTAGCTGCTGAAGCGGGTTCTCAATGGGGGCAATTAAATTTAGCGCAAATGTATCGTGATGGTCAGGGAATAGCTCAAAATTATCAACAGGCTATTTATTGGTATAAAAAGGCCATTGAGCAAAAAAATACTAAAGCACAATTTGAATTAGAATCGCTTTGTAAAATAGCTAACTGTGAATGAGTGAATGAGTGAATGAGTGAATGAGTGAATGAGTGAATGAGTGAATTTAAATATAGCTGGCGCAACAAGTACGCCAGCTATAAACTATTTTTTAAATAACTTTGTATAACCTACATGTATAAGCACAACAACTAAGCCGGCAATAACACCTAGCAAACCATCAAACAAGAGAGGCGCTAATACTTCTCCTGTGCCGCCAGCAACAGACTGAGCATAGCTCGTTACATCCACTTGAGTATGATGCAATAACTCAACACCATGCACTAAAATCCCGCCGCCTACTAAAAACATTGCAATGGTGCCCGCAAATGCTAAAAACTGCATCAACCTAGGCGCTGCTGCGAGTAAGCCTTTACCAAGTAACTCTTTAAATTTATTAGCTGACACTTTAGATTCGTTGAGTAAATAAAGCCCGGCATCATCCAGCTTTACAATACCGGCCACTAAGCCATAAACGCCAATCGTCATTATAATTGCGATAACACAAAGCACTAAAGCTTGGTTAAGTAACGTAGCGCCTGCCACAGTGCCTAAAGTAATAACAATAATTTCGGCAGAAAGAATAAAGTCGGTTCTTATTGCCCCTTTTATTTTTTGTTTTTCATACTCAACTAAATCTAATTTTTCATCTTCATCTACCACTTCATTGTGATGAGGCAAAAACTTAGCAAATACTTTTTCAGCTCCCTCAAAACACAAAAACAAACCACCCATCATTAAAAGCGGTGTTATTAACCAAGGCAGCCATACGCTTATTAATAAAGCAGCGGGTACGAGTATCGCTTTATTTAAAAATGAGCCCTTTGCCACAGCCCAAACAACCGGTAATTCACGCTCTGCTGCAACACCTGTAACCTGCTGTGCATTGAGTGCTAAGTCATCGCCTAATACACCCGCTGTTTTTTTTGTTGCTACCTTACTCATTGTCGCAATGTCATCAAGTAAAGTGGTTATATCGTCTAATAACGTTAAAAGGTTAGTGCCTGCCATAAAGCTTCCGAGCTCAAAAAATATTGCTATAAACATAACGTAAAGCGCTACTTTCACCAACGGTTAATTTTGCTTTGTTATTCTTACATTAGATTAAAATTTTGCCCTGCGTTTTAACTTACTTTTAAAGAAGATGGGAGAAAAATGAAAGTATATTTAGCATTAATCGCTATTTTACTAAGCTTAACCGCATGTAGTGATTTACAAACCAGTACTGCTTACCAATGCGATGATGAGAGCGTAAAACTCAATATTATTAATAATTCTGAAGCCGAAATTATCTTTAACAATAAAGTGCATGTACTTAATCACGAAAAAAGTGCATCAGGGAATAAATATATAAGTGAAGAGGTACTGTTTTGGGGTAAGGGAAATGAGGCCATGCTAATCATTGCTGGTAAAAAAAGACAGTGCATCAAGGTTTAACACAAAACCAACCAATAAATTACAGTAATGCTACAATAATTAAAGACCCATTATTGTGATGAAGTTATGCGTTCAATTGCGATCAAACATAAAATAATTTTAGCTTTTACAACCATTGGTTTATTGGTGCTAACAAGTAGTGTGTTTTTTTATTGGTCATTAAACAAAATTAGCGTTAACAATACCCGAACCGAAAAATTAGCAGTTCCGGTACAACAGTTCAGTAAAGATTTAAGGCTATCATTACTGTCTATTACTAAATTTAACGCCTTAGCTTACAGCCAAGCAAACCTTGATTTACTTCAACAAAATAAAAAACAGGCGCAAGCTGAGCAACAACAATTTAGCGATATGCTCAATTCGTTAAGCACTCAACTAAATCAACAAATAACAATGCAAAATTTACTCACCAGTACCAACGCAGGCTTCGAGCAACTGACTAAAGTAAGTGTCGCAATGTTTAGTGCTAAAGAGAGTAAGTTTGTAGCGCAAAATTCCACCATAGAATTATCAGCAACGTTTAACGAGCAACTTTACAATTTAAGTTCTAACTTACTTGATATAGAACTTTTAGAAGTGCCTGCAAAACAGCAGGCGCTACTTAATGCGATGTTTGGAACAGCGACCCGTATAGATGATTTATTGTTTAACTTAAGCAATAATATAAAAAGCATTACTCAAACTACAAGTATCAATGATTTAAATAGCCATCAGCAAGATACCCTATTTCTACTAGATAACATCCAACCTAATTTCACCTATTTAGAGCAACAAGCGCTACCTTTTAATAATGCGTTTAATGCTAAAAATTTAACGGCTAAATTTAATCAATTAAGAGAGTTACTTAACAACGATACAGGAATTTATGCCCAACAAAATAAAGGACTCAAAAGTACTATTGCTGCGGCTCAAAATTTTGAACACTTTCAACAGCAATTTATAACAACAGAAGGTCAGCTTATTGAACTTAATAAATTGGCTGATGAGCGCTTTAATGCCTTACAAACTAATGCAAAGGCCGCCATAAATACTGGGATTAGTTCTGTAGTAATTATTACGCTTGTTTTAATTATATTGATTATCGCTATCTCTATTTTTACAACTCGCGCAATGCTAAAACCGCTTAAAAAAGTAAACCGCGATTTAGCCCGAATCGCCTCAGGTGATTTATCAAAGCGAAGCCATCCGCGCAGTAAAGATGAATTTGGTACTTTGCTAAATAACATAAATAAACTCAGTGAAGACCTTACCCAGTTAATTGGCGCAATTAGTAGCGACGCCCATGAACTAGACCGCAGCGCTATTAAAACCAGTGAAAAAGGTCAGCAAATGACGGTTGTTGCACAACAGCAGTTGGAGCGAAGCGCACAGGCAACATCGCTTGCACAAAATATGCTAACTAACTCACAAGCGGTTTATGAACAAGCAGATAAAACATCAAGTGAAATAACCAATGCATCGCAATTTGCCAATGACGTAAACAAGATTGCTAATACAAATAGTCTAAGTATAGAAACTTTATTACAGCGCCTTGATAAAGCAGTAGGCAGCACTGAGGAACTAGCCCAACACACTCAGCTTATTGAAGCCATTGTTGAAACAATTAGCAGCATTGCCGAGCAGACCAACTTATTGGCACTCAATGCTGCAATTGAAGCAGCGCGAGCGGGTGAAAACGGACGCGGGTTTGCTGTAGTTGCTGATGAGGTTCGATCATTAGCTGCACGTACACAGACCTCGACTAGCGAAATAAACACCATGATCCAAACATTGCAACAGCACACTCAAACAACTCAAGAACACATTACCGATGGCCAACACCAAGCCAAGCAATGTGTTAAAAACAGCACTGAACTAAATAAAGCCGTAGAGCGTATTAAAAGCACATTGTTGTCTGTTAATCAGATGAGTGAGCAGATTGCTCATGCATCACATGAGCAATTGACTAACAGTAACGACATTCAACAAATAATGGCCAAGGTGACAGAGCAAGCAACCTTGAATGCCAAAAACGCGACAACCCTAGCAAGCGAAAGTGAAGACGTAAATCAACTTGCACACTCCTTAACAAGTGCCGTAGAGCGCTTTAAGTTTTAAGTGCAAGTAATGACTTGGCTTGCATGAAATGGGTATAATACTTCAACTCTTTTGCTTAATAGCGGCCCACAATGAAATATAAAGATCTACGTGATTTTATCGATTTGCTTGAAAAAAAAGGCGAACTTAAACGTATCACCCAAGAAATCGACCCGTATCTTGAAATGACCGAAATATCTGATCGCACATTGCGTGCAAAAGGCCCTGCGTTATTATTCGAAAATCCAAAAGGCTACGATATGCCGGTGCTTACCAACCTATTTGGTACACCAAAACGCGTAGCAATGGGCATGGGCCAAACAGATGTTAGCGAGCTTCGCGAAGTGGGTAAGCTACTCGCTTTTTTAAAAGAACCTGATCCACCAAAGGGTATTAAAGAAGCTCTAGGTGCTATACCTATTTTTAAGCAAGTGCTTAATATGCCTGCAAAAGAAGTTAAAAAAGCGCCTTGCCAACAAGTAGTTTTAGAAGGTGATGATGTAGACTTAACTAAATTACCTATTCAGCATTGTTGGCCAGGTGATGCAGCGCCATTAATTACTTGGGGCCTTACAGTCACTAAAGGGCCTTATAAAAAGCGCCAAAATTTAGGTATTTATCGCCAGCAATTATTAGGCAAAAATAAAATAATTATGCGTTGGTTGTCGCATCGTGGTGGCGCGCTTGATTTTCAGGAATGGTGTAAAGAAAACCCAGGGCAACCTTACCCTGTCTCGGTAGCACTAGGTGCCGATCCAGCTACTATATTAGGTGCAGTAACGCCTGTACCCGACACATTAAGCGAATATGCATTTGCTGGTTTATTACGTGGTAGCAGAACCGAAGTTGTAAAATCTATTTCAAATGACCTACAAGTCCCTGCCAGTGCAGAAATAGTACTTGAAGGTTACATTATGCCAGGTGAAATGGCGCCAGAAGGCCCTTATGGTGACCATACCGGTTACTATAATGAAGTAGATGACTTTCCAGTAATGACGGTAACTCACTTAACGCATCGTAAAGATCCTATTTATCACAGCACATTTACTGGCCGTCCGCCTGATGAGCCTGCAATTTTAGGTGTAGCACTTAATGAAGTGTTTGTGCCGATATTACAAAAGCAATTTCCTGAAATCGTCGACTTTTATCTGCCGCCTGAAGGGTGCTCGTACCGTATGGCGATTGTAACAATGAAAAAACAATATCCTGGCCATGCCAAGCGCGTGATGATGGGGGTTTGGTCGTTCTTACGTCAGTTTATGTATACCAAGTTTGTAATTGTGTGCGATGACGATATTAATGCCCGTGATTGGGAAGATGTTATTTGGGCTATAACAACCCGAATGGATCCTGCTCGCGATACAACATTAATAGAAAACACACCTATTGATTATCTCGATTTTGCATCGCCAGTCTCTGGCCTGGGTTCAAAAATGGGAATGGATGCCACCAATAAATGGCCTGGCGAAACCACCCGCGAATGGGGCGAGCCTATTGTTATGGATAAAGACACCAAAGACCGCGTAGATGATATTTGGGAAAGCCTTAATATTCTTTAAGTGTTTATATGTAAGTACATAACAGGCTATAAAATAACCCTGCAGATATGCTAGAATCGAGTCATTCGATTGCGTATCTGCTGTTTAAAGCGCTGCTAAAAGGTAAAAAATGCAAACATTAAAAGCTGAAGTTGTAGCTATCAGCCCACTTACAGAATTTGTTCACAAAGTAATTTTAAAGCCACAACAACCTGTGACCTTTGAAGCTGGCCAATACATGCAACTCGTATTGGGCGAAAAAGACAAACGGGCTTTTTCTATAGCTAGTCGCCCTTCACAGTGCGATGCAATAGAACTGCATATTGGCGCGTCAGGTGCCGATTCGTATGCAATGCAATCGCTGGAACATTTACGAAATGCGCATACCACTGGGCAGTTAGTAGACATTGAAGCTGGCTTGGGTATTTCACAGTTGCGCCTGCAATGTGAGCGCCCTATTATTTTACTTGCCGGTGGCACTGGTTTTTCATACGCAAAATCAATGGCTGATCACTTAGCTGAAATTAAGTGCGACCGTCCTGTATTATTTTACTGGGGTGTAAAAGAAGAGTCAGCTTTATACGCACATACAGAAATGCAAACATGGGCCGATAGCCACAAAAACTTTGAGTTTATCCCTGTGGTAGAAAATCCATCTGCTAATTGGCAAGGTCACACTGGCTATGTACATAAAGCGGTAATGCAAGATATTGTATCACTTGAACCATACGATATTTATATGGCCGGTCGTTTTGACATGATAGGTATTGTCCGTGATGACTTTATTACTCATGGTGCAATTCGTGAAAACATGTACGCAGATGCATTCGCATTTATCAAATAATTGAAATTAACTTTCAGTTATGAATAAAGGCACCTAATCGGTGCTTTTATTTTATATAACAACAAATACTTAATAGTTAAAACCTATCAATCTCATCAATATAAACAATTTCCTAAATCCCTATCTATAAACCATACTTTGTATTGAACATCAGCGGGAGAGACCCAAATGCTAAATACAAAAGTAAAAGATTTTATGCAACGCAAGTTGCCAAATATCACACCAGATACAGAAATGACAACAGCCATAGCAGAACTACAAAAATTTAAACTACTTGGCGCACCAGTATTTGATAAAGATAAATGCCTAGTCGGATTTATATCTGAGCAAGAACTATTAAAACCACTTACGCAAAGCAGTTATTTTTGTGATGGGATGGTTAAAGTATCGCAACTTATGCAAACAAAGGTAGTGACCGTTAGCGGCGATACCAATATTATTGAGCTTGCAGAGCAAATGCAGCCCGGTAAACCAAAAAACTACCCTGTTGTAGAGGGTGTTAAAGTAATCGGCATGATCAGCCGAGCAGATGTACTTAAAGCACTTTACGATAATTACATGAGCTGCCAAACACACTAAATTGCAGATAACAAAATGCCGCTTATAAAGCGGCATTTTTAATGTGTATTAAATAGAGTTAACGTGCGCTAACGATTGCTGAAAGTTCTTTTTTATCGCCATCGCTTAAAAATGCTATTTCTAATGCATTTTTTTGGGCTTTTTCCATATCAGCTTGAGATAAGCCCGCTTTAGGTGCTGCAACGGTATATTCGTACTCAATTTCAATGCCTTCAACCGCAGGGTCATCAGTATTAATACACGCTAAAATACCGTGATCTAAAAACTGTTTAAGTGGGTGCTTAGCTAAATCGTTTACTGTACTGGTTTGAATATTACTTGTTAAGCACGACTCAATACCAATACGGTTATCGCGTAAGTAATCCATTAGTTTTGGATCTTCAATAGCTTTAACGCCATGCCCTATTCGGCTTGCACCTAACTCATTAATTGCTTGCCAAATACTTGGAGCACCGAGTGCCTCTCCAGCATGAATAGTCGAAGCTAAATAAGCATTTCGTACTTGTTTAAAGTGCTCTACAAACAACTCACCAGGAAAGCCAATTTCGTCACCGGCTAAATCAACAGCGACTAAATCATTTTTAAATGCGAGTAAAGCATCAAGCTCTTTTTGACATGTTTTTACGCCATAAGTACGCGATAAAATACCAATCAAGTTAGCTTTTATATTTGCATCCTTTGTTGCTGATTTAATACCATCAACAACCGCCTCTACAACCCCTTCTGGGTGTAAACCTTGGCTTTGTGCCATGTAGTAAGGGCTAAATCGAAGCTCTACATAATCAAGGCCTTGTGCTTGTGCATCTTCAATGTTTTCAATCGCTATGCGTCTACACGCATCGTAGTCGCCAAGTACAGTGACACCCCAATCTAACTTTTGTAAAAAAGCCATAAGGTTTGGCTCAGGGTCAATAACTTGAACATGAGGAATGAGTGCCTCAACATTATCTGCAGGTAACTCTATATTAAACTGACGACCAAGTTCTAATATGGTTTGCGCACGTACATTACCATCTAAATGACGGTGAATATCTAGCAAAGGTAATTTTCTATTTATCATAATAGCAACCCAGTTTAGTTAAATTTGCGCGCATGATACGCAGATATAGTTATTTTTCAAGTCTATATGATTTGCGGTAAGTTTAAGCGGTCATATGTCTGCTTTTTGTGCAAAAAATAACGTAACTTATTTATTTGATAAATAATGCCAAAGCGTTTTAAAAAGCGTATTTGCATCAATAGGTTTAGTGATATAACTATTCATTCCACAGGCCAATGCCTTTTTAACATCATCGTCATGGGCATTCGCCGACAAGCCAATTATTGGTAAATCAATTAACCCTAAGTCATTTCTAATTACTTTTGTTGCTTGAAGACCATCCATTTTTGGCATCTGAATATCCATAATCACAATATCGTAGCTATTTTCGGTTAGCTTTTCTATGGCTTCAAAACCATCATTAGCAATGTCGGCAATACACCCTTTTGTTTTTAAAATGGCACTGGCAACATGCTGGTTAAGTGGGTTATCTTCGACTAAAAGTAACTTATAGTTTGCGAATGATAAGGTACTTACATCTATTTCGTCGTATTGCTGTTGAATTTGCTCTGCCTTTGGTAAAGGCGATATAAGCGGCAAACTAAATGTAAATGTAGAACCTTTACCTTCATAACTGACTAAATCAATTGCACCACCCATTAACTCAACCAGCTTTCTGCAAATACTTAACCCTAAGCCTGTACCACCATATTGACGTGAGGTTGAGCTATCGGCTTGCGCAAACGGTTTAAACAATTGTTTTTGTGCTTCGTTACTAATACCAATACCCGTATCGTTAATACTAAAGTAAGTCATTTTTTTCGACTGCCAAATTTTCAGAGTGATCTCACCTTCCCCTGTAAATTTAACCGCATTATTGAGCAGATTCAGCAGCACTTGTTTTAAGCGGATTGGATCGGTATTAATGACCAAATTTGATGTTTTATCAAAATCTAGACTTAACTTTATTGATTTAATGTCAGCTTCAAACTGAAGTAAATTAAGCATTTCATCCGCTAAACTCGCTACATTAATAGGCTCTTGCATTAAGTCTAGCTTGCCTGCTTCCATTTTTGAAAAGTCGAGCACATCGTTTAATACCCGCAGTAAAACACCCAGTGCTCCATCTGCTTGTTCAATGTAACTTCTTGCTTGTTGCCAATCATTCTGTTGCAGCGCTAAATAATGCAGCCCTTTTATACCGTTAATAGGGGTACGGACTTCGTGACTCATGTTTGCTAAAAACTGTCCTTTAATATGACTCGCTTCATCTGCTTTTTGTTTTTCTTTGCGTAATGTATGCGTTTGCTTAGCCACTTGTTCGCGAATTTGTATGTTTGTACCTGTAACTGAAATCAAAAATGTAATCAGTAACCACACAAACAACATACCTACTATTTGTGCAAGCCAATACATTAACCAAGACGTTCTAACTATTGGTTCATATAACTCGACCTGCCACATGCGTTTGCCAATCAACAATTGATATTCTTTAAACAGCGTTTGCGAGTTATCGGTATCGGCAATATAAATTGCCTGCTTTTTCCCTGGTATCGTTGTATCAAAAAAACTGACTGAAATTGAGTTGTTGTGATCAAATAATAGTGTTTGCGATAAGCGTTTCAGACTGACAATCGCTGCCACAAAACCTTGAAAATCATCTTCGGTAGACGACTCTCCAAAAACAGGATATAAAAAAAGCACACCGTCTTCAGCTGTATTTTGGACTAAATTAATTGGCTCACTTAGTGCAAGTTCATTAAGCTCTTTCGCTTTGCTAAGCGCTGCACCTCTTACTTTACTAGAAGCTAAATCAAACCCTAAAACACCTTCATTATCTTTTAAGGGATATACATATTTTACAGGAAAGTAATTACTACGAGTACCTGCAGGTTGCCAACCTCCATCAAGTGACTTTTCTTTTATGTATAAAGTTTTGCCTGTGGCTGTATTTTCATGTGTTTCAAAATCTGCGAGTTTATTTGCTGGTACATAAGGTATCCATTCAAATGCTAAAATTTCTTGGCTATAGTCCAACTGCTTTGAAGTAAATTGTTTAAACTCTTTAAAGTTCACGTCATTACTACTAGCAAAAAATGTAGCTAACAATCCTAAGTGAGCAGTAATACCATCGAGCTTCTGGCTTATAGCATTTTGCACAGTAAGTATTTTGGCTTCTTGCTTTTGAATGTCTTTTTCTTTTTTAACACTGGCAGCGCCATAAAAACTAACGCTGATCAGTATATAAATTAATAGTGAAGGTAAAATTACCAACATACGGTGGCGTACTTGCGTGTAATTAAAGGCTGCGAGCATGAGTGGAGTAAATATAAGTACACCGATACTGTCACCAATCCACCATGCTATAAAGCTATCAAAAATAGCATGCGTAGGGATCACATTATTCAATGCTAATAAGCTAGTTCCCACACCTGCAGCAATAACACAGCATATTGGCCCTGCTACTATTAGGCTCTGCACACTGTGTTTTAAAGAAGATAAATCTAGTGGAGCCTTTATAACATTTACTATGATTTGACGACCAATCCAAGCCTGTAAAACAGAGGCTAAAGTGACGCAAATAGCTTGTAAAAGCACATTAAAATGAAGAATATCTACGGTGTTATCAAGATGAATTAAGTTAGTACAGAAAGCACCAAGAATAAGGCCAATAAATGACTTACGTCCCCAAATTAAAAAGCTCGCTAAAGCAATTCCTGAGGGCGGCCAAGAGGCGACCGCATAGCCATCAACAGAAAGAAGTGAGTTGCTAAAATACCCAGTAAAGAAGTAAGCACAAGCCAAGCTAAGGGTTAATATTAAAAACTTTCTCAATGCTTGTGCTCCTGAACTACAAAAAATGCTAAGTAGTTATAGTGTAGTCATTTATTGATATAAAACGAGCGCCTTTTCTGCTTGTGCACTATTTTTATAACTTAAAACAGCTTGTTCAGAGAACTGTTTTTTATTGTCACTATTCAGTGCTTTATCAAAAATTCTAGCTGCTAAGTCATAATCACCTTTAGCATTAGCAAGGCAAGCCAGCGCAAGTAATAGTGAATTATTTGAATCATCCTTTTTAAGGCGTTCTTGTATGTTTATTTGCAACTTAGGCGCGTCGGCTGCTGTTGCTTTACTTAATATATTGGCAAGCTCTAAGTGTTGCTCATTATGCTTAACCATTTTAATTAAGTCACTTTCGATAACAGCCAATTGACCTGCTTGCGCCATTTGCATTAAATATGCGGTGTGGGCATGAGCTTGCAGCTTTTTCGGTAGCTGTTTATATTTTTCACTCAGTTTGTCTGCATCTAACGCATTAAAGTAGGCACTAAATAACTGCGTCCACTGTGCATCAGTAAGTGCTTTTTTGCGTAATAAACGCGGCAAAAAATCTTCCAGCGCACTAAAGTGTTGTTGCTGTACTAATACTTCTGCATAAAGTTTTAACTCAAGTGCGGTGGCTTTTTTAGCTTCTGCGCTAATACGCATTTGTGATTCAATCGCGCTACTGTCGCCACTTGCCAACCATAGCTTTGCTACTTTTAATTGATGCTCTGGGCTTATTTCAAATAAACGCTCAAGTGCTTTATCTGTTTGATTATTAGCAAGCGCTGCTTTTGCAAGTAATGCTAAGCGAATATCTTCAAACTTATCTGGTACGCTATTACCCGATAGAGCCTGCTCTACATGCTCATAATCATCGTTAATAGCACTCCACAACGCCTGTTCAATCGCTGCTTGTTTACGCTCTTGGCTACGTGCAAAAAAGCCATGTTTAGTATTATGATAAATCGATAATAAGTAGCGGATTAGCTTATATGTAATAAATACGATCGCAGTAATAACAATCACTGTACCGCAAAAAGCAATCATAGTGCCCTCAACTGTATAGTTATTAAATGAGAAAAGGACATAACCTTTCTCATTTATAACGTAAGGAGCTACACCAATAACAAGTACTAACGCAATAACCAGTATTATTAGCCCTATCATTGCACCCACTCCTTAACCTGCTGTGTACTTTGAAGTGTTACTTTAGGGCTAAAGTTAAGTGATTCTTTCTCAAGGTTAGCTATTGATTTTAAAACCATTTGTGTAGCGTTATCGTCTTTCTTAAAATACTCATCAACTAAGCGCTTTGCTTCACTTAAAGTACTAAAGTAGATGCTAGCTTGTTTACTAAGTAACGCATCTTGTGCCTGAGTAATATAAAGCTTAATACGTTGATTAACGAGGTGACGCTCTTGCTCATCAAGAAATGGAGCAACTACTCCCCCTTCTCGGTGGTGAAGTGTTAAAAAGCTGTCTAAAAAGCGACCCCAGCTGTTATTTAAATTCTGCTGCCAATCATTTATATCTTCACTTAATTCATTTTCATCTACTTCGGTAACTTCTTCTGGCAAATTAACTGCATTAAAAACTAAGTCGTCAATACTGCTTAGTACACTGTTTAGCTGTAAATAAATAGCCTCTGTTGCAACAGGTTTAAGGCTATCAAGTGTTTGTATGTCTTGCATAATAGCTTGGCGAACTTCAACTGTTCCAGGGTGTTCGCTAAGTAATGCATCTAAGCGCTTTAAAACAGCACTAGTGCCTTGGTAATCTTTTTCAGCCCATAGTTTAAATTCAGCCATACGCTGTAAGCTGGTTACTTCTTGTGGGTTTAAAGACGAGCCTTGTTGCTGCGCTTTTTGCAGGGCTGCTTTTAGTTCTTGCTGATTTTGAGCTGCACTTTCACTTAGGGTTGCGGCTACTTTTTTCTCACTATTAAACAGCGCTTGCTGCAAATTAGATTGCGCCGATTTAAGTGCTTGCAGCTCTTGAACGAGTAACTTATTTTGCTCGCTTAACTCATTAACGGCTAGGTTTTGCGCCTTACCAGCATTTAATTTTTGATAAAACTCGTATCCAACACCAGAGGCCACAATTAACGAAATAAGAAGCGCAAGTGCTGCAACCTTACTTACCTTTTGTTTGTTTTTTTCTGTCGTATTTTTTGTAGCTGCTGGCTCTTGCTTAGCTGATTTAGCTGAGGCCGGGTTAGCTATTGTTGATGTGGCTTTTTCTGCCGTAACTGGCTTTGACTGTTCGCTCATGTTGCTACCTTGCTGATTTATGCAGGTAAACATAGCATTATCGCTAGCCCCTGCTGCAATGTGTATATTAGCCGAACTTACCTGTTGCAACTTTAAATAAGCGGCTATCCGCTCGCTTGCAACATAAAATCGGCACTGTTGTAACCATTGTAGTTGGTGTGCAGTAAGGCTTTTAAATATAGCATCAACTGCTGCATTACTTGTTATGACTATACCGTGTACATTCTGGCTTTTCCAGTGGTCTGTCCAGTTAGGGGTGATACTCTCTGTGGGTTCACGTTTGTACACAACACAATTATTTAAAAAAGCTCCACGCTCTTTTAGCGTTTTAGCTAACTCAGGGCGGCCACCTTGCCCCTTAACTAACACTATATTACTGCCATCAACCTCGGCGAGTGATTTGAGCGCAAGTAACCCTTCTGAATCATACTGCTTTGGTACTGCTGCGCGCACACCAAATTGCTCATATATAATGTCGGCTGTTTGTTGTCCAACCGCATAAAACTGCGCTTTGGTATTTATATCGGGTTTTAATTGCGAAAGTGCACTGACTGCATCTTGCGATATAAATATTATTTTATCTGCATTTAACAGCGGACTAAGTTCAGTGCTGGAGGGTGTTAAATGCGTTATTTTTAATACCGGAAATAAAGACGCCTGATAACCCGCTTGCTCAAGTTGCTGTGCAAGGGCTGCGCCTTTTCCTTCGGGCCGAGTTATCAGAATATGTGTCATTTATGCGTCTCTATAAACTTCAGCTAATATTTTGTCTGCGCCTTGAGCTAGTAATTTTTTAGCAAGCTCAATGCCTAGTTTTTCTGCATCATTTACATGACCAGTTACTTCGTCGCGTAAAATTTCGCTGCCATCAACAGCACCCACTAAACCACGCAAATGTACCTGCTCGCCATCAACTAATGCATAAGCACCAATAGGCACTTGGCAACCACCTTCTAAATGGCGATTCATCGCACGCTCTGCATTTACGCGAATACGTGTTTGAGTATGCTCAAGTGGTGCAAGTAATGCTTTTGTTACTTCATCATCAATACGGCACTCAATACCTACAGCGCCTTGACCATTTGCCGGTAATGATACTTCTGGCTCAATATAGTCGGCAATACGCGACTCCATTTCTAAACGAATAAGCCCTGCTGCAGCCAAAATAATAGCATCGTATTGGCCATCATCTAACTTACCTAAACGCGTATTTACATTACCGCGTAAATCACGAATATCTAAATCAGGACGAAGTGCTTTAATTTGGCACTGACGGCGCAAACTCGAAGTGCCCACAATAGCGCCCTGTGGTAGAGCGTTTAAATTAGCAAAATTGTTTGATACAAACGCATCTCGCGGATCCTCACGCTCACAAATAGTATACAGCTCTAATCCTTCTGGGAACTCTACTGGTACGTCTTTCATAGAATGTACGGCAATATCAGCTCGGCCATCTAACATGGCTTGCTCAAGCTCTTTAACAAATAAACCCTTACCGCCAATTTTGGCCAAAGGCGTATCTAAAATTATATCCCCTTGCGTCGACATTGGGACTAATTCTACGCGTACATCTGCATGAAAACGCTCAAGTTCAGCTTTTACAAATTCGGCCTGCCAAAGTGCTAAAGCACTTTTACGAGTTGCGATGCGTACTAATTTTGTTTTTTCTGTCATAAGGGTATCCAATTAATTACTGCGTTTAGCTAGTTTTAGTCAGCTAAAATTCTAAATTCTTTTTGGGCAATTAAATTACCTTGCTCATCTACAACATCAACACGCCAGTGGCCTGTTTGTGTGTCCATAATATTTTTTGTTGAGTAGGTTCTGTAGCGAGGCGAAGTAACATTGAGTGTAATTTCAGCCATAGTTTCATCTTCAAACGTCCAAACATGTTTAACTTGCTGCCCTTGAAGGTTTTTAATCTCGCTAAAAAACGATAACCCTTCATCAAACTGACTTAACCTAATATCTGCCGCAAACACATTAGTAGGCTCACGCTTACTTACTTTACGAGTAAGTACCGCACGGCTAATTTTATCTGTGTCTATTTGCGCGCCTAATGCCACACTTGCCACTTGTGCTGTAGGCGAAAAACCTTCAGTACCACTCAATGCACCATCATCGCTTTTTTGATCTAAAAGTAAGTCACTCTGATCAGCATACTCAGCTATATTTTCAGCTTCTTCGGTTTCTTCCTGCGCATCATTATCAAGGTTTGAGTTTAACTCTGTATTAATACTCTCACTTTGATCAATCACAATATCGTTGCTAGCTAATAAAACTGTATCATTATTTACTGGATTCACTTTATCAGGTGCATTATTTGATATGCTTTGCTCAACTTCATTCTGCGCAGCTAATAACGGTTCAATGCTCGTTTGCGTTATCTCTGCGGACTCGTTAGGAATGTTGTTTATTGATGATTCAGGCTCAACATCCGTTACTTCAACGTTTGTCTGGTTTTGAGCGTTACTGCTAAAGCTTAAAAATTGTTCCTGCTCATTTGGATGCTCACCTTGCTCTGCACTGGCTGAGGTTGTTAAGCCATATACAACTGCTGCAGAGGTCATTAATACCAACATAGCAATACTCACAATACGACGCCAATTCCACTCGTAGCTTACCGTTGGTACACTCTCTTGTAGTTCGCGTTTAACATTTGCTTTAATAACTATTTTTTGACTCATATTGACCTCAGCGGTTCCAAAATTAGCTTAAACGAGCAATTAACCATTGGCGAATAGCTTGCAATTCTTCTGCGCAAACTTGATGAGCCATTGGGTATTCTTGCCAGCTTACATCCATGTTATGTGCTGTTAATACTTCAAACGCACTTCTTCCCGCACTATGCGGTACTACGTTGTCTTGACTACCATGCGCCATAAATACATTTAAATCGGTATGTTTTGCTTCATCAGCAAATTTTTGCGGCACACACATATAAGTAGAAAGCGCCATAACACCCCCAAGCTTTTGCTCAAAGCGCGGCGCTAAATGCAGCGACACAACACCACCTTGAGAAAAACCAGCTAAAATAATTTTATTAGCGGGTATGCCATTAGCAATTTCTTTGTTGATTAGTTCTTCTACTTTAGCAGCCGAATCTCTTACGCCTTGTTCATCGGCACGCTTATCTAATTCTATAGATTTAATATCGTACCAAGAGCGCATTTCCATACCACCATTTATGGTGACCGGTTGTACTGGCGCATGCGGAAAAACAAACCGTATACCAAGCTCACTTGGTAAATTAAGCTGCGGAGCTACTGGCGCAAAACCATCCCCAGAGTCACCTAAACCATGTAACCAAATAACCGTTGCTTTGTGCTCACTTTGGGCTGCATATTCTACAAATTCTAAACTCATAGTGATGATTGCCACTTAACTTCTTGGCCTGCTTGGCGAGTTGAGGCTTCATTTATAAACGCCCAAAATTCAGCGCCAGAACGGTTATCAATCCATAATCCATCACGCATTTCAAAATGATGTCCGTTAAACTTAGTCGCAACCCATACTTGATGAAGAGGTGCTTGCTTGTTAATCACTATTTTACTTTTATCAGGAAAAATAATTTCTAAAATACCTTGTGCCGATTCGTAATCTAAATCAGCTTCGCAATCATCAACCTGCTCTTCAATAGTGAACATAAGAGCTTCGGCTAATTGGTGATATTCGTGTTCAGTCATTGTTATTTCCTTTGCAGGCGAGCCGCCTAATATTGGGTACGTTTTAGCTTTAAAAGTGTACTGTTAGTGTAACAGGAATAAAATCATCCGCGAATAGCTGCATTTTTTAGATATTCTGTTACTCTGCGATTATAAAGCCAGCAACCATATTAATCTAATGAAAGCGACGCATACCTTACAATTAAAAAAACTATTAATAAGCACTGTACTGTTAAGCGCCTTAGCTGGCTGTGGGCAGAGCGGTCCGCTATATTTACCAGAGCAACAAACAGAGCAAAACCAACCTCAAAATACAGCTAAACCAGCCACTACCGCTGAGCAAGCCAAAACATCGCAAAGTCAGGAGCAATAAATGGATTATTTTAACTACAAAAACAACCAATTATTTGCCGAAGACGTCAGTGTGGCAAGCATAGCGCAGCAATACGGCACGCCGTGTTATGTGTACTCGCGTGCTACATTTGAGCGCCATTATTTAGCGTTTGCTAACGCCACTAAGAATCATAAAAGCTTGGTATGTTACGCCGTAAAAGCAAACTCAAATATAGCCGTGCTTAATATATTAGCGCGCCTAGGATCGGGTTTCGATATTGTATCTAAAGGCGAACTTGCGCGTGTAATTAAAGCGGGAGGCGATGCTTCTAAAGTGGTTTTTTCGGGCGTGGCGAAAACGTCTGACGAAATAGCTTACGCATTAAAACTGGGCATTAAATGTTTTAACGTTGAATCAGCCTCTGAGCTTGAGCGTATTTCTGAAGTGGCTTGCGAGCTTAACCTAGAAGCGCCTATTTCTATTCGCGTAAACCCCGACATAGATGCAAAAACACATCCGTATATTTCTACTGGTTTAAAAGAAAATAAATTTGGTATTGATATACAAACTGCAGTAAGTGTTTATCAACAAGCAGCGGCTTTACCTGGTTTAAAAATTATTGGTGTTGATTGCCATATTGGCTCTCAATTAACTGAAGTAAGACCATTTTTAGAAGCCCTTGATAAACTCATGGCGCTTATTGATGAGCTAAAAACCAACGGTATTGAGCTAACTCACTTAGATATTGGTGGCGGTTTAGGCGTGCCATATAACAACGAGCAACCACCGCACCCAAGTGAATATGCAGCGCAAGTTACCGAGCGCTTAGCTAACTATAAACACCTTGAACTAATTTTTGAACCAGGGCGCGCTATTGCAGCTAACGCAGGTATTTTAGTTACTCAAGTTGAATTTATTAAACAAAACCAAGACAAATTTTTTGCCATTGTAGATGCAGGTATGAACGACATGCTTCGCCCTGCGCTTTATCAAGCGTGGCAAAAAATCATTCCGGTATCAGTTCGCGACGACGAAACACCTACTCACAACTTTGATATTGTGGGTCCGGTGTGCGAAACCGGCGACTTTTTAGGAAAAGATCGTGAACTAGCGCTTAAACAAGGCGACTTACTCGCACAGCGAAGTGCTGGTGCATATGGCTTTACCATGAGTTCAAACTACAACTCGCGCCCGCGTGTTGCAGAAATAATGGTAGATGGTCAGCAGCACCATCTTATTCGTGAGCGCGAAACTATTGAAAGCCTTTATCAAGGTGAGAAAGTTTTACCATAAACGTTTTTGTCTACTAGCTGCTCTGTGGCATGATTAGCACAGAGCAAAACCGAATTAGAGCGCTATGTTAGTTAATTTTTCCAAAATGCACGGCTTAGGCAACGACTTTGTTGTGATTGATAACATTACACAAAATGTTTTTTTGTCGCGAGATCAAATCAAAAAACTGGCAGATCGCCATTTTGGCATTGGCTTTGACCAATTGCTAATGGTTGAAGCGCCATACTCTCCTGATCTCGACTTTCATTATCGAATATTTAATGCCGATGGTACCGAAGTAGAACAATGCGGTAACGGCGCACGCTGTTTTGCCCGCTTTGTACGTATGAAGGGCCTTACTAACAAGCATAAAATTACTGTGTCGACCAAGTCGGGCAACTTAACGCTCTATATAGAAAAAGACGGTCAAGTAACGGTTAACATGGGTCATCCAAATTTTGAGCCAAGTAAAATCCCTTTAAAAGCGAGCAAGCGTGAGCTTACTTATATTATTAGAACCGAAGAACACACTGTATTTAGTGGCGCGGTATCTATGGGTAACCCGCATTGCGTGCTAGAAGTTGACGACGTAACCACCGCGCAAGTTGATATATTGGGTCCATTACTTGAAAACCACGAACGTTTTCCGCAAAAAGCGAACATTGGCTTTATGCAAGTTGTGTCGCATGAACACATTAAATTAAGAGTGTGGGAGCGCGGCGTTAACGAAACCCTAGCCTGTGGCACAGGTGCGTGTGCAGCAATGGTTATTGGTCATATGCAAAATAAGTTATCAACAACCGTTCAAGTAGATTTACCAGGCGGTAGCTTACAAGTACGTTGGAGTGGCGAAGGTCACCCAGTACGCATGACTGGCCCCGCAGAGCATGTGTTCGACGGGCAAGTAGCGCTATGAGCGAGCTAAGTAAAGAACAGGTTATTGATTACTTACATCAACATCCTGATTTTTTGGTTCAGCACCCGGAGCTACTCGCACAACTTGAGCTGCAACAGCAAGCTCAAGATGCAACGTCGCTGGTACATATTCAGCAACGCCAATTACGCGAGCACAACACGCTTTTAAAAAGCCAAATAGACGCTATGAGCAAGCATGCAACGCAAAACGAGCTTGTATATCGTTTGTTTAGCCAGTGCCATCGCCAGCTTTGGAATCATGACGACTTTGATACGCTAGCAAATAACCTGCGCAATATAATTTGCTCAAGTGAAGATGTTAACGACTGCAAATTAGTAAAATATAATCCCGAATACGACGAACTTATTGCACATCGCCTTACCCATTCTGGGCATTATTTAGGGCGTATTAATCAGCAAGAACGCGAACAATTATTTAGTGAAGATACACAATCTGTCGCCATTTATTTAATTGGCGACACTACACACCCTATCGCTATTTTGGCGTTTGGTAGCAGTAACGTAAACCATTTTGAGCCCGCTCAAGATAACCTGTTTGTACTCGACTTTATAAACGCATTACACCTGCGGTTGCAAAAACTAGCATGAGTGACGATGCGCCTAATACTACCCAGTTAAGCGACAATTGGCGTACACCTATAACGCTATTTAGCGATTATTTAAAGTTTGAAAAACAATATTCAGCGCACACCGTAAACCAATACGTAAGCCAACTTGGCTTTGCAGCCCTTTATTTTAGCAAACTATGTGATGACTGGTTTGGCGTACAAGGCGAGCATATTCGCCGCTACAGCATGGCACTGCGATCAAAACAATTAAGTGGCCGTACAATTAGCTTAAAGCTCAGTTGTATTCGCAGCTTATATAAGTTTTTAAAAGCAAAAAATATTGCCGAGCAATCGCATTACCATAATCCGGCGGTGGGTATAAAAGGTCCTAAGTTTGCAAAGCCCCTACCTAAAAATCTCGACGTAGATCAAATGGCGCGCTTACTCGAAATACCCGACGACGAGCCTCTCGCAATTAGAGATAAGGCAATGATGGAGCTTATGTATTCATCAGGGCTGCGTATAAGCGAATTAGTTGGCGCTAACATGCAAGATATTAGCGCTGCTAATGGCGAAATTTTAGTGCGTGGTAAAGGCAATAAAGAGCGATTAATTCCGGTGGGTAAAAAAGCGTTAGACGCATTAAAAAAATGGCTCACAATACGCCCTCAATTTACAAAGCCCGATGAAATAGCAGTATTTTTAAGTAGCCAAAAAAATCGTATTTCGATTCGCCAAGTGCGCCTACGCATGCAAGAGTGGGGAATAAAACAAGGCATTAGCTCGCAGGTTCACCCGCATAAGCTGCGCCACTCGTTTGCGTCACATATTTTAGAATCATCTGGTGATTTACGCGCCGTGCAAGAATTACTAGGGCACAGCAGTTTGTCGGCTACACAAGTGTATACGCATTTAGATTTTCAACATTTAGCCAAGGTGTACGACAACACTCACCCTCGCGCAAAAAAACGAACTGATTAGGAAAATAAATATGATCCGATTTAATCGTGCTATTAAGCCATTTTCTGTCATGAGCTTTGATTTAGACGACACGCTATACAGCAATCACCCTATTATAAAAGCAGCCGTTAAAGCCCAACAAAATTATTTAAACGCGCTACCGGGCTATCAAGAGCAAGGTCCAAAGTACTGGCAACTATGTCGCGAACTTGCCGTAATACAAAACCCAGATCTCGCAGATGATGTAACTAAATGGCGCAAACACACCCTACGTTTAGCGCTTTCTAAACTTGGGTTTACCGCAGATGATGTAGAGCGCCATGCAAATGCCGCCTATAACGCCTTTGCCGATGCGCGCAGCAACATAGTCGTAAGCGATGACGTACTAAACTTACTAGATAATCTAGCCAAACATTTTACGCTTGTTGCAATTACTAACGGTAACGTTGAAATTGAACGCTTTAATTTACACAACAAATTTGAGCTAGTATTACAAGCAGGTATGCACGGTAAAGCAAAACCCCACACCACTTTATTTGATAAAGCAGCCACACATTTAAACGTTGCTAAAAGCGAAATTTTACATATTGGCGATAGCCTAGACACCGACGTACAAGGCGCAAATAATGCCGGCTGCCAATCGGTATGGTTAAACGATCAAGGCGCTAACTATGCCTATAAAGGGCTGGCTGATATTGAAATAGTCAACATCCATGCTTTAACGCACTTTATTAAATAACCTATTAAAAATAAGAGGTCACAATGAGCCACTATACCAAGCTAATCACCTTGCTATTAATTGGCTCGCTTAGCCTTAACGCTTATTTATTATGGCCGCAGCCTGCGTTAACTACACCACAAAAAACGCAAAGTGCCCAGCAAAGCATATCGCCTAAACAACAAAATACGTTACTAAATACGGCAAAGCAGCAATTTAAACAACACCAATTTGAAGCCGCACTTAGTAGCTATCAACAACTCAAAAATAGCTACCCAGAAAGTGCAAAAAAACTTTATTCATCGTGGCTGATACAGCTTAAAACATGGCTAAATAGCAATTTATTACTCAGCGAGTCATTTCTCAATGCGCTATTAAATAACAGCCCTTATAACGTAGAATTACTTAACTTACAGGTTGAGTATTTAATAAATAGCGAGCAAACACAAAACGCCATTATTGCTTTATTTGAGCTTAATTCATTACAACCTGCTGATCAGCAAAGTAACGAAAATACACGTTTAAATACGCTCACTCAAAACGAATTACACACATTAACTGAGCAACAAAATTGGCAAGCTATTATTGAGCAAACACAAATTTGGCTTGATTATAAAAGCGATAACGCGCAGTTTTTATATCCGCTTGCGTACGCCTACTTTCAGCAAGGCGATTTAATTAGTGCACAAGCAACCCTTGATCGAATGCCAAACCAGCACAATCTAAAAAGCCAAGTGCAAACACTGCAAGCTATGATCAATAAAGCACAATCGCAAGACGACTTTGTTGCTTTAACGCCTTACGGCGCGCATTACTTAATAAACACCGAAATAAATAACAATCTATCGACCGAATTAATGATTGATACAGGCGCAAGCGTAACCTCACTACCTACAAGTATAATTGAGCAAATTTCGCCACAGCCTTTGTATTTAGGCGATGTAACGGTAAATACAGCGAATGGTCAAATTGTTGTAAAGCGTTATCAAATTGAATCGTTTAAAGTGGGCTCGCAAATTATTTATGGTTTTGAAGTGTTGAGCATTGAAAACACACGCGGACAAGGTTTGCTAGGGATGAACTTTTTATCGCGATTTAAATTCAATATAAATCAGCAAACAGATGAGCTAGAGTTAAGCGCTAAATAATTAAAAATCCAAAGGTAACACATGACACTAAATAACTATTTAAAAGCACTTGCTGAAAATCCAAAAAGCATTCAATTTACCGATACAATGGCGGTGATTGAAGCAAATTACGACTTTACTGCATGTGGCTTTAATAACCATGGATTACTTAGCGCTGCGAGTGAGAACAACGGCTCATGTAAAATTTTTGCGTTTGCTAAATTAAACGATTTAAGTAAACAAAATACGTTGGATTGCTTTGGTAAGTTTTACCGAGAAGACGTGCTGAAAAACCCTAAAGGTGATGATCACATGAACATTCGCACCTTTATGTTAGCGCCAGAGACAACGCCATTCTTAGGTATTACCTTTGAAGGCGAGCCACTAAAAGCAAAATAGTCAGCAAAAATTAAAGCGGCTTTTCCATAAAATAGCGCGTACCAGAGCGCGGATAATTATTAAGTTGATACTTAACACTATAACCGCGCTTTTCATAAAAGGGTTTTGCTTGAAAATCTAGCGTATCAAGCTGAGCGGTCGTTGCACCTAGTTCAATAGCTGATTGTTCAAGTGCCGTTAGCAACTTATCTGCAAGCCCTTGACCTCGCGCTACATCGCTACACCAAAGCCAACTAATCATCAGCCAATTTCCAAATACACACCCACTAATACCGGCAACAAGCTCGCCTTGCTCATCTGTAAATTTATAGCCTAATGGCACTCTTTGCGCATCAAAATGCTGGGCATTAAATTCAACCATTTTTGTGCGAAGCGCTGAGTTTAACGCGTCGGTATTATCTGCTTTTAATTGATACATGTTCCGCCCTTAAAGGAGCAGATACTAGCAAACTAGTTCTATCAATACAGGTTGTTTTTACCGTAAGGTACTTCGAGCATATTACTGCCGGTTTTTTCGGGCTGTCCGCACATTTCGTCGTAAGCGCTTGTTTGGCGCAGTACCATTCCCGCATAGGCTATTTTATCAAAACGCTTTTGAACATGCAGTGGGCTTAGCGCTCTTAAAAACTCACCGCTGTCTTCTGTTACATAGTATTCAACGTTATTAATCATTACTGATACTTGATAAAGCGCCATATCTAACGAGTGAACAATGACTTTTTGTAGCGGCTCGTGCTTTTTTAACTGTGAAAATTTAATACCCATCTTGGCTACCTTTTTATATTTAACCTGAGTTCAGGTTATTTAACATTATCGATACGCAGCTTTGCTATAATCACGATCAAATTTTTATTAGCCGCTGGCGTCACACGTTATGAGCACAAAAATCCGACTCGCTAAATATATTGCCCATGCAGGTATTTGTTCTCGTAAACAGGCATCGCGTTTAATTGATGAAGGTGTTGTGACTGTAAATAATCGCCCAGCGAATCATATAGATCACGTTGATGAGCAAGACATTGTAATAGTGAACGAAAAAGAAATTAAAGGTGCTGCCGATTTAGTTTATTTTGCGTACCACAAACCAGTAGGTATTGACTGCAAATTAAATATTGATGACCCTGCCAGCCTTATTCACCATTTGCCCACACTCACCCGCGTTTACCCTATTGGTCGATTAGATAAAGACTCTCGCGGTTTGCTTATTTTGACCAACGATGGGGATTTTTGTAATCAACTAATACATCCTGACTTCCACCAGTCTAAACATTATTTAGTCACCGTAAATAAGCCTTTAGACGATGCTTTTTGTAAAAAAATGGCAGCAGGCGTACCCGTTGATAAACACATAACCCTGCCTTGTGAAGTAAATAAAATAGCCAGCAATCAGTTTAGTATTGTTTTAAAACAAGGGCTAAACAGACAAATACGTAAAATGGCGCATTATTGCGGATATAAAGTAATTGATTTATTTAGAGTGCAATTTAGTGACCTCACCCTTTCAAAACTAAACCTACCTGAAAACCAATATATACAAATTAATAAAAACGATATTTCAAAAATCTAATACCAAGTCACTTAATTACATCTCAAAAAGTTAAAAATAAACTTGCAATTACAGATTACAGGTGTAGTCTTTAATTAAAGATTACATTTGTAGGCAATAGCATGATTGAGTTATCAAAAGCAGAGTTTGACGTGCTCGACGCACTTTGGATTAACTACCCCGCCACCGCGAGCCAAATAATTGAGCGCTTAAGCGACGATAAGCAATGGCACGAAAAAACCATTAAAACCCTACTAGGTCGACTAGTAAAAAAAGGCGCACTTACATTTGAAAAAGAAGGTCGTCAGTATATTTATATGCCGTGTATGGAGCGCGCCGACTACACCTTAAAAGAAAGCCAAAACTTTATTGAGCGCTTTTTTAGTGGACGTATTGCGCCACTTGTAAGCGGTTTTGCTAAATCGGAGCAGCTTTCTCAGCAAGATATAAACGAGCTTAAAAAAGTTATAGATGACTGGGAAAAAAACCAAAAGTAAGGGATTAACATGGTTATTCAAACTGGTTTTAATTGGTTGATTGAGCAGCAATTACTATTAAGCATTTTGTTTTGTGGATTTATTTTACTCGAGCGATTTGGTTTAAAAGCCCTTGGCTCGCGGTTTGTATATAAATTAGCATGGCTATTACCTGCGGCATTGGTGATTGCTAATTTACCAAATGCGATTAAACCACTGCAAAATAGCAATATTAGCCATTACTTAATCACCCCTAACCAGCCTTTTACACATGAAATGGGTATTAGCTGGGCGCTCATGTATGTACTTATTACCGCAGGGTTATTAATAGCTAGTTTTATTACACATACCCGTTTTGTTAAAAGCCTGCAGTTAACTGAGTTAACACAATTTGAAGGCACTCTTACCGCTGATGTTAAAACTTATACCAGCCAACATGTAGCCACGCCAATGGTGGTCGGTATTTTAAACAGCAAGCTGGTGTTACCGAGTAACTACAATACCCAGTTTGATAAAGCCACATTAGCGCTTATTTTAGAGCACGAAAACGTACACATAAAACGCAAAGACAACCTAACAAACGCACTTATGTTACTACCTACTATTTTACTTTGGTTTAACCCACTAGCTTGGTTTTGTTACGCAAGCATGCGCCGACTACAAGAGCTGACTTGTGATGAACGGGTACTTAGCAATAAAACCACACAACAACATATTTTATATAGCAAAGCCTTAATAAACTGCGCGGCAAATGCGCCCACAGGACTTATGGCTTATTCACACTACGGAGATAAAAAAACCATGTTACAACGACTAACTAATATAAAACACAGTGGGGAGCGTTCAAAGCTTGCTAAAGGTGGCTTATTACTTGTAGCCGCAAGTATGCTAAGTGGATTAGCGATTGCAAAGCAACCAGAGGCAATGACTAAAGAGGATCACATTTCACCGACAATGCGTATTGAACCCCTTTATCCAATACAAGCAGCTCAACAAGGCATCAGCGGCTCAGTGGTATTAAAGTACGATATAACTCCCAATGGTGAAACCACTAATGTTTCTGTTGTTAGTGCAAAGCCTGAAGCCATATTTGACCGTGAAGCTAAAAAGGCGCTAAGACAGCTGTCTATTATACACAAATCCCTGCTAAGAAATTAGCGGGGATTTTTTTGAACTAAATCTCAATGTCATGATCAGATCTTCAAATCT